>CP045665.1:4500000-4667467 GCA_013457415.1 Enterobacteriaceae bacterium Kacie_13 | reverse complement strand
GGCGGACTCCACTCGAACAAGATCAAAAAAGAAAAGGATCAGGATATTTTTTAAATCATGATTTTTGACACACGTCCCGCCCGGTGAATGGGGGAAATTTCTTTTGCCACCCTGTCAGCGGCATAAAGTCACGTGCGAACCGCTTTTTGCGATTTTTGTCGACAGCATCCCGGCTGGGATCGCGATCGGAATGGCGGATCATAACGCAATCCGGCACAGAGATCCTCCCCTTCCTGACAGTTTAGATCCTTTTTATCCACAGGCAGTAGTCGGCAAGTGGGTAAGCTTAGCCGATCCTTTTAAAATTAGGCGATGTAATCATCACTCTGGTGAAAAAATAGGACTCCGCTGAGACATTTTTCAGCAGATCGCACACAAGATCTCAGGCCTGTGGATAAGGATCAGACAAGGATCCTTGCGATTTGCCTCAGAGTCCGTATAATTCTCAGCCCTATGTGTCAAGCCTGTGTTCCTGATGGTCATAACCAGATGGATTTGCGGTGTGACCACGGGCCATTCTGGTAAACATTTGGACCCTTTCTGGCAATGTAAATTGACTCAGGACTGTACAGTTATTACAATCCCGCTTCTTTATATGTTGCGACAAGGGCATCGGTCGTATTTTCGCCGAAATGTCTTCGCGTTTACTGATCAGTAATAATTTAAGTTTAGGTAGAAATCGCTATGAAACGCACTTTCCAACCGTCCGTATTGAAGCGCAACCGCACCCACGGTTTCCGTGCTCGTATGGCAACCAAAAATGGTCGTCTGGTTCTGGCCCGCCGTCGTGCGAAAGGCCGTACTCGTCTGTCAGCTGCTTCCAAGTAATAAAGCTAATCGAATTAGTGGTTAAGCTCGCTTTTCCCAGGGAGTTACGTTTGTTAACTCCCCGTCATTTCACTTTCGTCTTCCAGCAGCCACAACGGGCTGGCACGCCGCAAATTACGATACTCGGCCGCCTGAACGAGCTGGGGCATCCCCGCATCGGTCTTACCGTCGCTAAAAAACACGTCAAACGCGCTCATGAACGCAATCGGATCAAACGCCTTACCCGCGAAAGTTTCCGACTGAATCAGCACACGCTGCCGGCGATGGATTTTGTAGTGGTAGCCAAAAAGGGTGTCGCCGATTTAGATAATCGCGCGCTGACGGAAGCGTTGGAGAAATTATGGCGTCGACATTGCCGACAGGCACCCGCATCCTGATTAAACTGATACGTGGTTATCAGTTGTTCATCAGTCCCTTGCTCGGGCCGCATTGCCGCTTTCGACCAACCTGCTCTCAATACGGTATTGAAGCAATTGGTCGTTTTGGCGTGTTAAAAGGCAGTTGGTTGACTTTGAAACGCGTATTAAAATGCCATCCTTTGAACCCAGGTGGTGATGACCCCGTACCGCCGAAAACCGACAATAACAGAGAACTCTAACGATGGATTCGCAACGCAATCTTTTCCTCATCGCTCTGCTGTTCGTGTCTTTCATGATCTGGCAGGCATGGCAAACGGACCACGCTCCGCAACCGGCCAACCAGACCACGCAACAGACTGCGAATACCGCAAACGGTGATGCTGCTAACCAGGCTGTTCCTGGCAGCGGTCAGGGTAAATTAATTACAGTTAACAGTGATGTTCTGTCATTAACTATCAACACTCGTGGTGGCGACATTGAGCAGGCTCTGCTGACTGCTTACCCTACGACTCTGGGTTCTAACCAGCCATTCCAGTTACTGGAAACCACTCCTAATTTCGTCTATCAGGCGCAAAGCGGTCTGACAGGCAAAAATGGTCCAGACAATCCGGCGAACGGCGAACGTCCTCTATTCCAGGCAAGCTCGGATACTTTCACATTGGCTGAAGGCCAGTCTGAACTGCGCATCCCGATGACCTATACGGCTCAGAACGGTGCGGTCTACACCAAAACCTTCGTGATCAAACGTGGTTCTTACGCGGTGAACGTTGAATACAACATCAACAACACCTCGCCAGCTCCGCTTGAACTGACCTTATTTGGCCAGTTGAAACAAACCACCGATTTACCTAAGCACCGTGATACTGGCAGCAATAATTTTGCTCTGCACACGTTCCGCGGCGCAGCATACTCCTCAAGCGATGACAAATATCAGAAGTACGCGTTCGATAAGAGCGAAGCGCTGAATGTCACCACGCAGGGCGGCTGGGTTGCGATGTTGCAGCAGTACTTTGCGACAGCGTGGATCCCGTCTGCGAAAGACACCAACACCTTCTTCACCACCACCAACAACGGTATCTCAACGATTGGCTTTAAAGGCACACCGTTTACCGTGGCACAGGGCGCACAGCAACAAGTTGCGTCCACCCTGTGGGTTGGCCCTGAAATTCAGGACAAGATGGCCGCTATCGCGCCTCACCTTGACCTGACAGTGGATTACGGTTGGTTATGGTTCATCTCTCAGCCACTGTTCAAACTGTTGAAATTCATTCACGGTTTTGTCGGCAACTGGGGCTTCTCGATCATCGTTATCACCTTTATTGTCCGCGGTATCATGTATCCCCTGACCCGCGCTCAGTACACATCGATGGCGAAAATGCGTATGTTGCAGCCGAAACTGGCGGCCATGCGTGAACGTATCGGTGATGACAAACAGCGCATGAGTCAGGAAATGATGGCGCTGTACAAGTCGGAGAAAGTGAATCCATTGGGTGGCTGTCTGCCGCTGGTCATTCAGATGCCAATCTTCCTGGCACTGTATTACATGCTGTCTGGCTCCATTGAATTGCGCCATGCGCCATTCATCCTGTGGATCCATGACTTGTCAGCGCAAGACCCGTACTACATTCTGCCGGTTCTGATGGGTATCACGATGTTCTTCATTCAGAAGATGTCGCCGACTACCGTGACCGACCCAATGCAGCAGAAGATCATGACCTTCATGCCGGTCATTTTCACCGTGTTCTTCCTGTGGTTCCCGTCCGGTCTGGTGGTGTACTACATCGTCAGTAACCTGGTGACCATTCTCCAGCAGCAGCTGATTTATCGCGGGCTGGAAAAACGTGGCCTGCACAGCCGCGACAAGAAAAAGTCATAAGTGATTGTCAGGGCGGCTTCCGTCCTGACAGCTAAACTTGATGATAAAAAGACAAAGGCGGTCATTTGACCGCCTTTTGCACATCCATAATTACCCGTTGGGAAAAACGCTATGAGTACCTCAGATACCATCATTGCCCAGGCAACACCTCCCGGTCGGGGGGGCGTTGGCATTTTGCGCATTTCAGGCCGTGCGGCACGGGATGTGGCACTGGCTGTCTTAGGTAAGCTGCCCAAACCACGTTATGCCGATTATCTGCCGTTTCAGGATGCAGACGGTAGCACGCTGGATCAGGGCATCGCGCTGTGGTTCCCCGGCCCGAACTCCTTTACCGGTGAAGACGTGCTGGAGCTGCAGGGACACGGCGGCCCGGTGATCCTCGATTTACTGCTCCGTCGCATCATCGCGCTGGAAAATGTGCGCATCGCGCGTCCCGGCGAATTCTCTGAACGAGCCTTCCTTAACGATAAACTCGACCTGGCGCAGGCAGAAGCGATCGCCGATCTCATCGATGCCAGCTCCGAACAGGCCGCGCGTTCGGCAGTCAACTCCTTGCAGGGCGCGTTCTCTCAGCGGATCCATCATCTGGTGGAAGCACTCACTCACCTGCGGATCTTTGTAGAAGCAGCGATTGATTTCCCGGATGAGGAAATCGACTTCCTGTCCGATGGTAAAATCGAAGCGAAACTTAATACCGTGATGGGCGATCTCGACGCCGTGCGTGCCGAAGCACGTCAGGGCAGCCTGCTACGCGAAGGGATGAAAGTGGTGATTGCCGGACGCCCTAACGCCGGTAAATCCAGCTTGCTCAACGCCTTAGCGGGGCGCGAAGCGGCAATCGTCACAGATATCGCCGGTACCACCCGCGACGTACTGCGTGAACATATTCATCTTGATGGCATGCCTCTTCATATCATCGATACTGCCGGTCTTCGCGAAGCCAGTGACGAAGTTGAGCGCATCGGTATCGAACGTGCATGGAATGAGATTGAACAGGCTGACTTAGTACTGTTTATGGTGGACGGCACGACAACCACCGCCACAGAGCCTGCTGACATCTGGCCAGAGTTTATGGCGCGCCTGCCAGCAACGTTGCCTATTGTCGTTGTACGTAACAAAGCTGATATAACCGGCGAAGCACTGGGTCAAAGAGAAGTGAATGGTCACTCACTTATCCGTCTTTCCGCCCGTACCGGCGACGGCGTCGATTTGCTGCGCGATCATCTTAAACAGGTCATGGGCTTCAACCACAATATGGAAGGCGGATTCCTCGCCCGACGCCGCCACCTGCATGCGCTGGAAGACGCAGCACAGCATCTGGTTCAGGGTAAAGACCAGCTGTTAGGTGCCTGGGCGGGTGAATTACTGGCAGAAGAGTTACGTCTGGCGCAGCAGTCGCTGAGCGAAATCACCGGTGAATTCACATCCGATGATTTGCTGGGACGTATTTTCTCAAGTTTCTGTATTGGTAAGTGATTTAGCCGCCTCAAAGCAAAAACCCACATCGTGAAATGTGGGTTTTTTATTATCTTACGCTCACCACGCCTTACCACACCTTATAAACACGCCCGGTCTGCGAGCCTTCGACGCTACGGCGGTAAGCTTTCGCCACGCGGGCGGCGGGTGCGGCTTCGAACCCTGGGAAGAACGGACCGTAACTTTGCAGCGATTCCTCAACCACCGTCGGGCTGACGACGTTGATGCGGATCCCACGCGGTAATTCGATGGCAGCTCCGCGAACAAAACCTTCGACGGCCGCATTCACCGTGGTGGCGTTAGCGCCCTGGCGAATAGGCTCTTCAGCGATAATGCCGCTGGTCAGAGTGATCGAACCATTATCATTGAGAAATTTCTGGCCGATCAGCGCAATGCGCACCTGACCAAGCAGTTTATCCTGCAAGCCGGTATTGAATTGTTCTGAAGTCATCTCTTCTAACGGACCAAAATGCAGACTGCCTGTCGTCGCGATGATCGCATCAATTTTCCCAGTGCGTTGAAAAAGCGCCTTTACGCTGCTTTCGTCGGTGATATTTACCTGAAAATCGCCATGGGTCTTACCCGCAGTGATCACCTCATGATTTCCCGTAAACTCGCTGACGACTGCTTTACCTAAAGTGCCTGTCCCGCCAATCACTAAAATTTTCATCATTTACTCCTCAGTTGCTGACCGTAACATCATTGACCAAACTTCAGGTTAGATATATAGAACAGTTATTCGCTCTGAACTAACCACAGGTTAGCAATATGGATAAGTTACGGAATATGGCAGTCTTTGTGGCCGTTGTTGAAACCGGGAATTTCAGCACGGCGGCAGAGAAACTAGGCATTTCCGCCGTTATGGTCGGCAAACATATACAGCAACTGGAGCAGCATCTGAGTACGCGCCTGGTGCAGAGAACCACGCGTAAACAGAATCTGACCGAGGCAGGCGCAGTTTTCTACGAAAACAGCAAACGCGTGCTGGAGCAGGTGAAATGGGCAGAAAGTACCGTAGAGGGTCTGCAAACGACGCCGAGCGGACTGCTGCGCATAAGCGCACCGGTGTCGCTCGGCGCAAACGTGGTATCACCTTTACTTGCCCGCTATTTAGACGCTTTTCCGCAGGTTCAGGTGGAGCTGACGCTCAGTAATACCCGTGTGGATTTCATCGAGGAAGGTTATGACGCGGCGATCCGTATCGGCCCCATCGGTGATGATCGGCTGGTCGCCCGGCCAATGAAACCCTATGAAATGGTGATTTGCGCCACGCCGGCGTACTTACAAAAATACGGCACACCTAAATCGCCGGAGGATTTGAAAACGCATTCGTGCCTGATCCATGCAGTGTGGAATCACAGTGATGGCTGGAAGCTGACCAACGCCGACGGAAGCACCTCGAAATGGCCGCTGTCTGGCCGTTATATCTCCAACGATGGCAACGCCCTGCGCTGCGCGGCTTTGCAGGATGCAGGGCTGCTACTGCAACCGAAAGTTTTGCTGGCTGACGATCTGGCTGCCGGGCGAATGATATCCGTGATGGAGGAATTTGTTCCCGTGCCAAGGCCGATTAATCTGGTGTATTTACCCGATTTCCGACCACGACCGAAGCTCAGCAGTCTGATTAACTTCTTTGTGGAAAATGCGGATTACTGACCATGCAAAAAACGGCAAGTGATCGCTCACTTACCGCTCAATATTATATAGACTCAATTGATGAATCAGAGCTTGAAGCCCGCTACCACGGTTTCCAGCTGAACGGTTTGATCCTGCATCGCCTGCGCGGCAGCAGAAACCTGTTCCACCAGCGCGGCGTTTTGCTGCGTGGCGTTATCAAGCTGGGTGATGGCTATATTGACCTGCTCAATGCCGAGACTTTGTTCCTGACTGGAGGACATGATCTCGTTCATCAGAGTCGCCACGTTATTCACGCCGCCCATCACTTCATCCATCGTGGTGCCCGCCGTAGCCACCAGCTGGCTGCCGGTGGCAATATCCGCCACAGAGTCTTCGATGAGTTTTTTGATCTCGCGGGCAGACGTGGCCGAACGCTGCGCCAGACTACGAACTTCTGAGGCTACCACCGCAAAACCTCGCCCCTGTTCACCTGCGCGCGCTGCTTCTACAGCGGCATTGAGCGCCAGAATATTGGTCTGGAAGGCGATACCGTCGATCACGCTGATGATATCGACAATCTTATGGGATGAACGGGTGATCGATCCCATGGTCGTTACCACCTGTTTGACTACTTCAGATCCTTTCTCAGCAACGGCCGACGCATCGCGCGCCAGCTGATTTGCTCCTTCGGCATTAGCGGCGTTCTGTTTAACCGTACTGGTAAGTTCTTCCATCGAGGCGGCAGTTTGCACAATTGAGCTGGCCTGTTCTTCAGTTCGCGCAGAGAGATCAAGATTTCCGCTGGCTATCTGCCGCGACGCCGAAGTGATTGCCATACTGCTGTCACCGACCTGCCGCAGGATAGATTGCAGGAACGCCAGGAAGCTGTTGAAGCTCTGATTGACTGCGTTGAACTCAGGGCTGCGGCTATCCGGTAAACGACGGGTGAGATCCGCACCACCGGCAGAAAGCTGGCTGATGTTTTTTTGCAGCGCAGCCAGCTGGCGCATGAAAATTTTAATGGCGACGATCAGTACGATTAACAACAGTAATACCATCGGGATTTGCACCATGCCAAGGCTGGCAAGAATACTGTGCGTGCGCGCCAGCAACTGGCTGGTCGGCATATCCGTGACGATATACCACGGCCCCTGAATGTTGCTCATAAACATTGTGTGGGATGTGCCATTGTTATCGTAATCCGCGACCAGATTCGCCTTACCATCAATCTGATCGAGACTGGTGCGGATTTGCGCCGCAAGCGCTGACTGTTCACCTAATGACGCCAGTTTTGGCAGCTTTTCATCGCTGGCGTGGCTGGTGCCGACAATCGTGCCGTCTTTCTCCACGATATAAATCGTCGCATTGACCTTTTTCTCCATCCCGGTCACCAGCTGGTTAAAGAAGCCCAGCGTGACATCGATGGTGGCTACGCCCCACTGTTTGTCGCCTTTGTAAATCGGCATCGCACAGTTAGTTCGCGGCTGCGTGCTGGCGTCGTCGAAATAGGCCGGAGCCCAGACGCACTGTCCTTTTTCACCTTTTGACGCAGCCAGATACCATGACTGATCAAAGTAGTTTGGCGATTCAGCGCTGTTCCAGAAGGTGTTGACCGTCAGTTCATTATTATTATTACGGGCAAAGAAAGTGCTGAATTTGATTTTTGCGGGATCGCGCTGGTTTGGCAGTGGCCAGATACCACCGCCAAAGACGGCGGTATCACCATACTGATCGACCAGCGCAGGCAGCAGGCGATCAATGCTGTCGCTGTCCATCTGTGCCACGGTTTGTGTGATGGTACGCACCTGTGATTCTACTTTATTCAGACGATCGTTGATGGCGACCGCCACATCATCTACCTGATTGGCAACCAGATTACTTTCTGTTTGCTTCAGCTGGGGTGCGATAAAGACCTGGATAACAATGAGTGTAACGATGACCAGCACAATAAAAAACAAGCTGATCAATGCGATAAAGCGAGACTGTGTTGTTTTTAACATATTAGGGTACTCACCGGCAAAGCAGCGAGATCGCTGCTTAACTACTAACGGCATTTTCTGGTGTTTCTTTATGTTGCTATAGTAGATATATCTGGTGGTCAGATCATCTGGGTGAAAAGCCAGAACATCATGCGGATGATATTCTTTCTCATTACGAAGCTAACAACGTAATAGCGTTCACTAAAACGTTATGAAAAACTTTCTGAAACGTAAAAAAACTGTGGTGTATAGCGGGTCTTAAGCGGTTTTTAATGATTTCTCTTAATGTTATTCTTATCGCATGTTGAGAAAATATGGTCGAACCATTAATCATGGAGTGAACAATGGCGTGCCATTTTGCAAGATGGGCAGTAACGGATGCCGAACCTGATACACACCGGGTGCCCAGAGACATCGTATTATCCTCACGAAACCTTTCCGAAAAACAGTGCCGACGCTTTCTGAATGGTCGCGTTCTGCTGGCAGAAATGATTTTCTATTTGTACGGCATTCCCGAGTTGCCCAATGTCATCACCTTACCCAGCGGTCGTCCAAGCTTTGAATCCCCCGATTTGCCCGATTTCAGTCTGGCCTATGCTGGCAGTACGGTCGGCGTTTTGATCAGCAGCGAAGGTAAAGTCGGGCTTGATCTTGAGATCATTCACGCCCGCAGCGCGCTGGTGAATCCTCAACAGCAGGTGCAACTGTCCGCCGTCGAGAAAACCTGGATTGCCATGCAGTCCGATCCGATCGAGTCTTCCCTGCAATTGTGGTGCATCCGCCAGAGCATGCTGAAGATGTCTGGCATCAATGAGCAAAATCCACTGACGCTCAGCTTAAATCCGGCCTCCGGACGTTTACGTTCAACCGTCACGCCGGAGGCGCAGGTAATGAGCGACATAGAAGGCTCTATCACCTGGGCGTGCGCACAGTCACCGTCGATTATCCGTTTACAGTGCTGGCGCTATGAACCGGAAAATGGGTTTACCCGCACGCAAACTCTGTCAGTGGACCAGCAATCTGAATCGCCGCACTACATGAAATTCATCAGCCTGCCGCCCGCCAAATAAAACTTCACTTATGTTTTCATTAACGTTGTATATCGTGGCACAGCTTTTCGTTTATGGTAGAACCCTAAGTTAACCAAAGCAGGAGAAAGCCATGTCAGGTCAGCCACTGAAGTTTGTCACTCTGTTAGGTAGTCTTCGTAAAGGATCTTACAACGCAATGGTGGCCCGCTCGCTGCCGAAAGTCGCGCCAGCCGGTGTCACCATTGAGGCGCTGCCCTCCATCGGCTCAGTGCCACTATACGACGCCGACGTTCAACAGGAAGAAGGGTTCCCGGCAGATATCGAGGCCATTGCGGAACAAATTCGTCAGGCCGATGGCGTGATCATCGTGACGCCGGAATATAACTACTCGGTGCCGGGTGGCCTGAAGAATGCCATCGACTGGATTTCCCGTCTGCCAAACCAGCCACTGGCCGGGAAACCGGTGCTGATCCAGACCAGTTCGATGGGGCCGGTTGGCGGTGCGCGCTGCCAGTATCATCTGCGCCAGATTCTGGTGTTCCTCGATGCAATGGTCATGAACAAACCTGAGTTCATGGGCGGCGTGATCCAAAGTAAAGTCGATGAACAAACCGGCGAGGTGATCGACCAGGGCACGCTGGATTTTCTAAAGGGCCAGCTCACCGCCTTTGCTGATTACACGCATCGCGTCAGCCAATAATTTCGGTATTCCCGGATGCAAAAAGCCCGTTCACTGTTTAAAAGTGAACGGGCTTTTTTAACGCCTGAAAGCGGGTTTCTTACGAATTAATGCCCGTCAACGAACGCGATTTTCAGTACGAACAGCAATGCCACGACGACTACGCATGGGCTGATTTCTCTCCAGCGGCCTGTGCCCAGTTTCATCACAACGTATGAGATGAAGCCCAGCGCGATACCTTCGGTAATGGAGAAACTAAACGGCATCATCACTGCTGTCACAAACGCAGGAACGGCTTCGGTCAGGTCATCCCACGACACGCGTGCCAGACTTGAGGTCATCAGAACCCCGACATAAATCAGCGCGCCGGCTGCGGCGTATTCAGGAACCATGCCCGCCAGAGGTGAAATGAAGATCACCAGCAGGAACAGTAAACCAGTTACTACTGCGGTAAGGCCGGTACGGCCACCCACAGAGACGCCAGAGGTGCTTTCGATGTAAGCGCCTACTGACGATGTCCCGATGAACGCGCCTGCCACAGAGGCCACGCTGTCGACGTACAGCGCCTGCTTCATTTGCGGGAATTTACCCTGCGCATCCGCCAGCCCGGCTTTGTCGGTCACGCCAATCAGCGTGCCCGAGGAGTCAAACAGGTTGACCAGCATGAAGGAGAAAATCACGCCCGCCAGACCGATGTTCAGTGCACCCTTCAGATCCACCTGACCGACTACGGTGGTGATGCTCGGCGGCATCGACCAGAAACCAGTGTAATGCACATCCCCAATCGCCAGACCAATGAGCGTCGTAACGACGATAGACACCAGCACCGAGGCATGGAAATTACGCGACGCCAGCACGGCAATAATGAAAAAGCCCAGTACGCCAAGCAGTACGTTGTGCGAGGTCAGATTGCCGATGGTCACGATGGTGTCAGGATTCGCAACGATGATCCCGGCGTTTTTCAGCCCCATCATACCGATGAACAGTCCGATACCCGCGGTGATCCCCACGCGCAGGCTGATGGGAATATTGGCTATCATCCAGTAGCGGATGCGGAAGATGGTCAGCAGCAGTAAACCGACAGCGCCCCAGAAAATGGCGCCCATCCCGACCTGCCACGAGACCCCCATCGCACCCACGACCACAAACGCAAAGAACGCGTTCAGACCCATCGCAGGCGCCAGCGCTACCGGCAGATTAGCAATCACACCCATCAGGATGCTGCCGAAGGCGGCGATCAGGCAGGTGGTCACAAAGACAGCCTGCTTATCCATTCCCGCGACGCCCAGGATTTGCGGGTTAACAAAAACGATATAGACCATGGTCAGGAAAGTGGTTAAACCGGCGATAGTTTCAGTGCGAACCGTGGTGCCGTGCTGCGTCAGTTTAAACAGACGTTCAGCCAGCCCTTTTCCAGCGGTCGCGTTGCTGTGTGGTGTGCTCATGTGTGAGTTCCAAATGGGGGAAAAACAATCGGGGGGTATCCTAAGGATTTTAGCCGGAAAGCGCCAGCAATGGATGGAGGCAGGAAGACTGACCGCAGTAGCAGTCAGTCTACATGAGCAATAAATCAGTCTTTAAGCACCGCGAGTTCATGCGCAAGCATTCGTTTTTCCAACTCCACCAGCGAGCGCAGGCCGTCGGCCAGCGGCAAGGTTTTGTCATTAAAGATTTCCAGCGACCATGGACCGCTGAACCCTTTTTGATTCAGCGTACTGACGAAATCAACCAGCGGTAAATCACCCTGTCCGGGATAGCAGCGATAACTGCGACTCCATTGCTGGACGTTCATGTCTTTGTAGGGCGCATCGGCCAGTTGCAGGAAGCTGATTTTATCCACTGGCACTTCGTCCAGCCGGTCGAGATTATCGCCGACAGCAAGGATGTGAAAGCTGTCGAGCACGATACCGAGCGCCGGATGATTCACTTCCCGCACGCGATCCCACGCCTGCAGATAGCGGTTAACGTGTTTCCCCCACGCCAGAGCTTCATAGCCGATGCGGATGTCGTACGGCTGCGCCATATCAGCCAGTGCAGCGAGGTCAGCAATCTGCACGTCGCGATCGGCCGAGCTGTCGGTATTGGTATTGCTGCATACCAGCAGATGATCGCAGCCCAGCTCGCTCATCAGATCAAACTGTCGTCGCGCGCTGGCGAGTTTCTCCGGCCTTTTTTCCGGCGCAACACCTTCGAAGTCGCGAAAAGGTTGCAGCAGGAACAGCCGCAATCCCAGAGAATCGGCCAGATTGCGGATAGCGGCCGGTTTTAGCGGATTTTTCAGCAAGTCATCTTCGAAGATTTCCACGCCATCAAACCCCGCCGCGGCAATCGCCTTAAGTTTTTCAGGCATGGTTCCGGGTACAGAAACCGTCGCAATGGAGCGTAATCGTGAAGTGGCAGGCAAAATAGCGTCCTTTTTTTCAGGTTTCGGTCTTACAGTAGTGGACCCTGATCCCCGGTTCGTCAAGTATCACAGGCGCGTGTGAATGCACGGATTGTCGCCCGGCGGATTGTAACTGAGCGGATCAATGGTTAATCTTTGGGGCGTGAATGTGGTTAATGATGAGGGTAAGACGCTGAGCAGCCAAAGTTCCCCGGCGCCGGGACGTAAAAATGATCCGATAGGCCTGAAGCAGCGTATTTTCGACAGCGCGCTGGCTGAATTCGCCGAGTCTGGCCTGATGGGCGCACGTATGGAGAATATCGCCTCCAACGCCAACACCACAAAACGTATGGTGGTCTATCACTATAAGACCAAAGAAGCGCTGTATCTGCTGGTGCTGGAGCACGTGTATCGGGAGATCCGCCAGCATGAGCTCGATCTGGATTTATCAGCCTTTCCACCGGCAGAAGCGATCGTCAGACTGGTAGAAGCCAGTTTTGATTTCCACGTCTCACACCCGGAATTTATTCGTATTGTTTCGACCGAAAACATGCTGCGCGGGCGCTTCATCCGCCAGTCCACCAGTATCCGTGAAATCAATAAATCGGCCTTAACGTTACTGGAAGATATTCTCGAGCGAGGAAAACAGAGCCATCTGTTTAAAGACGATGCGCAGGCGCGTGATGTCCACAGGCTGATCAGCAGTCTGTGTGTGCATCAGGTCGCTAACCAGTACACCTTCGGTGCCTTGTTTGAAAATCCTGACGAAGTGGATTTTCAGGTCGCGCATTATCGCCAGCTGGCGGTGATGGTGGCGCTGCGCTATGTGATGAAATAACCGCTGATCGGACAGCAAAAAGGCCTCGTATGAGGCCTTTTCTGTTTTTACATTTCGCAGGCAGATCAGTCTTTCTTTTCTTTGCTGTCTGTCAGCAACTTGTCTAATGCGTCACCGCCAACGTGACGGAAATCCTGACCTTTCACGAAGTAGAAGATGAATTCGCAAATGTTCTGACAACGGTCACCGATACGTTCGATAGAGCGGGCGCAGAACAGCGCAGTAAGAACGCTTGGAATGGTGCGTGGATCTTCCATCATGTAGGTCATCAGTTGGCGCACTATGCCTTCATATTCCTGATCCACTTTCTTGTCTTCCCGGTAAATCCGCACCGCTTCGTCGAGATCCATGCGCGCGAACGCATCCAGCACGTCATGCAGCATCTGCACGGTGTGGCGGCCCAGCGATTCCAGACTGACCAGCAATGGCTGATGCAAATGCGAGAATTTCTCCAGCGCGGTACGGCAGATTTTATCCGCCACATCGCCGATACGCTCCAGCTCGGAAATAGTTTTGATGATCGCCATGACTAAACGCAGGTCACTGGCGGTCGGCTGGCGTTTGGCAATAATGCGCACGCAGGCTTCGTCGATCGCCACTTCCATCATGTTTACTTTGTCATCGCCTTTGATGACCTGCTGCGCCAGCTCCGCGTCCTGATTGTGCATCGCGGTGATGGCGTCCGTCAGCTGTTGTTCAACCAGCCCGCCCATCGCCAGTACCTGAGTACGGATATGCTCAAGCTCTGCGTTGAACTGGCCGGAAATATGTTTGTTTAAGTTCAGGTTATCCATTTTTCTTACCTCAACCGTAGCGGCCAGTAATGTAATCTTCAGTCTGTTTACGCGCTGGCGAAGTGAACAGCGAATCGGTGTCGCTGTATTCGATCAGTTCGCCCAGATACATAAACGCAGTGCGGTCCGAACAACGCGCAGCCTGCTGCATGTTGTGCGTCACAATCACTACCGTGTAATCAGATTTCAGTTCGGTGATCAGCTCTTCGATACGGCCGGTGGAAATCGGATCCAGCGCCGAGCAGGGTTCGTCGAGCAGCAGCACGTCAGGGCGGATCGCGATACCGCGCGCGATACACAAACGCTGTTGCTGGCCGCCGGAGAGGCTGTAACCGCTCTGATGTAATTTGTCTTTGGACTCATTCCACAGCGCCGCTTTGGTCAGCGCCCACTGCACGCGCTCGTCCATGTCGGTACGGGAAAGCTTTTCAAACAAACGCACGCCAAACGCGATGTTGTCGTATATCGACATCGGGAACGGCGTCGGCTTCTGGAAAACCATGCCGACTTTGGCGCGCAGCAGGGCGATATCTTGCTTATCGACCAGAATGTTTTCGCCGTCGAGCAGGATTTCGCCTTCCGCGTGCTGCTCAGGATACAGCTGATACATTTTGTTGAACGTGCGCAGCAGCGTGGATTTCCCACAGCCCGACGGGCCGATAAACGCGGTTACTTCATTCTTAGCAATATCCAGGGAGATATTTTTCAGCGCGTGGAATTTGCCGTAATAAAAGTTCAGATCGCGAACCTGAATCTTGCTGTTGGATGCGTCAGTCATTCTCAGACATCTCTCTTATTCGCGCGCCGCATTGCGACGCCGGGAAAACAGTGACGGCAGCCGTTATCGCCTGCCATTCATCATGAATTATTGTTTCTTCTGCGCGAAAATCACACGCGCCAGAATGTTCAGCAGCAGCACACACAGCGTTATCAGCAGCACGCCCGCCCAGGCCAGTTGTTGCCATTCGCCAAACGGGCTCATCGCAAATTTGAAGATGGTCACCGGCAGGTTGGCAATCGGCTGCATCATGTCCGTGCTCCAGAACTGGTTGGAGAGTGACGTGAACAGCAGCGGCGCAGTTTCACCGGCGATACGGGCAATCGCCAGCAAGATACCGGTGATAATGCCGGACACCGACGCTTTGAGCGTGATGGCGGAAATCATCTTCCACTTTGGTGTACCCAGTGCATAAGCCGCTTCACGCAGGCTGTCAGGCACCAGTTTGAGCATGTTCTCAGTGGTGCGGATAACGATAGGAATTTGCAGCAGCGCCAGCGCCAGAACGCCCGCCCAGCCGGAGAAGTGCCCCATTTTCGCTACCATAATGGTGTACACGAAAAGGCCGACAACGATGGAAGGCGCGGAAAGCAGAATGTCATTGATGAAACGAATGAACTCCGCCAGCCAGGATTTTCGGCCATATTCAGCCAGATAAATCCCCGCCATCACGCCCAGTGGCGTACCGATTACGGTCGCCCACAAAATCAGCAATCCGCTGCCCGCGATGGCGTTCGCCAGACCACCGCCCGCCGTATTCGGTGGCGGGGTGTTTTCGGTGAACAGCGCCAGCGACATACCGTCGACGCCTTTCACAACGGTAGTGAACAGGATCCACACCAGCCAGAACAAACCGAACGCCATCGTCATCATCGAGACCAGCAGCGCCAGACGATTTTTCTGACGACGCCATGCCTGACGTTTACGGCGCGACTCCAGCAGTTCAGGAGTGCTTTGCATTTCGAGTGTCGTCATCTTAACGGCCCTCTTTCTTAGCCAGACGCATAATCATCACTTTCGACAGCGCCAGAACGATAAAGGTAATCACGAACAGAATCAGGCCCAGTTCCATCAGCGCGGCAGTGTGCAGACCGGCTTCGGCCTCGGCGAATTCGTTGGCCAGCGCAGAGGTAATACTGTTGCCCGGCATGTACAGCGAGACGCTGTCGAGCTGGTAGGTATTCCCGATGATAAAGGTCACAGCCATGGTTTCACCCAACGCGCGGCCGAGACCTAACATCACACCGCCAATCACACCGTTTTTGGTGAACGGCAGTACGATGCGCCAGATCACTTCCCACGTCGTACAACCGATGCCGTAAGCGGACTCTTTCATCATCACCGGCGTTTGCTCGAACACATCGCGCATCACCGAGGCGATGTAAGGGATGATCATGATAGCGAGAATCACACCTGCGGCCAGAATACCGATACCAAAACCGGGGCCTGCAAACAGGGCGCCAACAATCGGGATACCGGAAAGTACGTCACCGACCGGCGTCTGGAAGTACTGCGCAAACAGTGGTGCAAAAACGAATAAACCCCACATGCCGTAAACAATGCTGGGGATAGCCGCCAGCAGTTCGATGGCAATACCCAGCGGACGTTTCAGCCAGTTGGGTGCCAGTTCGGTGAGGAATAATGCGATACCAAAGCTGACAGGTACGGCAATCAGCAAGGCGATAATCGAGGTCACGACGGTACCGTAAATAGGTACCAATGCGCCGAACTGCTCGTTCGGAGCGTCCCAGGTTTTATTCCAGAGGAAGGATAAACCGAACTTTTCGATGCTCGGTAAGGAAGCAATAAACAGCGAGACGATAATACCGCCCAGCATTAATAACACGATCAGCGCAGCCAGTTTGACCAGCGCGCCGAAGATGATGTCACCGTTTTTGCCTGGTGCCTTGATAGCCGGCTTGTATTCAGCCATACCACTCTCTTTTAATTCAGATTTAATTCCCTCCCCGGCCGGAGAGGGAATGAAGCAGAGTTACTATACCCAAAATAATTGGAGTTGCACCAAGGCAGCAAGCAAGTGAATCCCGAATCACTTACTCAATTAAGTGATTCGGGTGAACGAGCGTAGCTAACGCCGGTACAGCTTCAAGTATGACGGGTATTCCTAGTACAGTGCTTTGCCGCTGGAGTCTTTAACATTGGTTTTCCACGCTGCGCGGATCTGCTCAACCACAGAATCAGGCAGTGCGGCGTAATCCAGATCGGTCGTCAGCTTGTTACCGTTTTTGTAAGCCCAGTCGAAGAACTTCAGCACTTCAGTACCTTTGGCTGCATCTTGCTGGTCTTTATAAATCAGGATGAAGGTGGTGGAGCTGATTGGCCACGCATTGTCACCTTTCTGATTGGTCAGGTCCTGAGCGAAGGTTTTCGTCCAGTCAGCGCCTTTCGCCGCTGCGCTGAAGGATTCTTCAGTCGGGGAAATCGCTTTACCGTCGGCATCCACCAGTTTGGTGTAAGCCAGGTTGTTTTGTTTAGCGTAAGCGTATTCTACGTAACCGATTGAGCCTGGCAGACGCTGCACGAATGCCGCCACGCCGTCGTTACCTTTACCGCCCAGACCCGTAGGCCAGTTAACGGTAGAACCGGAACCGATTTTCTCTTTCCACTCGTTGTTCACTTTCGCCAGATAGCTGGTGAACACGAAAGAGGTACCGGAACCGTCAGCACGGCGAACAACCGCGATGTTGGTGTCTGGCAGTTTCACGCCCGGATTCAGCTTAGTGATCGCCGCGTCGTTCCACTTTTTGATTTTGCCGAGGTAGATATCACCCAGCGTCGCGCCGTCCAGCGTCAGCTGACCGGATTTGATGCCAGGGATGTTAACAGCCAGTACCACGCCACCGATCACGGTCGGGAACTGGAACAGGCCGTTTTTGTTCAGATCTTCTTCTTTCATCGGGGCGTCGGACGCACCGAAATCAACGGTTTTGGCGATGATTTGTTTCACGCCGCCGGAAGAACCGATGCCCTGATAGTTAACCTGATTGCCCGTGGCTTTTTGATAAGCATCAGCCCACTTAGCGTAAACAGGTGCAGGGAAGGTACCGCCAGCGCCAGTCAGGTTAGTGGCAGCGAAAGCAGACATTGCTGTGAGGGAAAAAGTCGCTGCTACAAGACCGGCGACGGTGTTACGCATCAATTTCATGTTCCACTCCTGGTGGTTTTAAACTTCCCGACTAATGTCGACGTTAATTAAAGTGTTTGGCACAGGAGGAAAATAGGACAGTTTAGTGACAGTAAAATGTACTTAATATGACAATTTTATGACAGAGGTCGCAATTTAGACAGCCGCTAATCCCAGGCGCGCTTTAGGGCTTCGACGGCCAGCACAATATCGGGGACTTTTACACAAGCAAAACCCAGCACCAACCCATAGCGACCTGTTTGTTCCTCTGAGCTATCCGGCAGCCACGAAGCGCTAAGTGGTGTGATTTCAATCCCCACAGACAGGGCTTGTGCAATTAAACGCTGTTCTGTTTCAAGATTCGCTAAACGAATGGTGACATGCAGACCGGAGGAGACCTGCGGCATGTGACCAATGTGGCTGAGATGCTGGTTCCAGGCGTCGAGCAGGGCATCACGCCGGGCCAGTGCTGCGCGCCGCATACGACGGCTGTGCTGTTGGAAATGCCCTTCGCTAAGGAAAAGTGCCATCGCCATCTGGTCATTCATCGGCGGCTGACGGCTGGCCATCGTGCGCACCAGCAAAAATTGTTCCACCAGCTGCTTCGGGGCCACCAGATAACCTAAACGCAACCCCGGATACATTACCTTAGAAAAAGAACCGATATACAGCACCCTGTTACTCTGATCGATGGCCGCCAGTGGAGTAAGAGGCGTGCCGCTGTAACGGTATTCTCCATCGTAATCATCTTCAATAATCCAGGCTTTGTTCTGTTCTGCCCATTGCAGAATCTCCATCCGGCGTGCCATAGAGAGCGTCGCCCCCGTCGGATACTGGCAAGACGGGCTGACATAGGCCATACGCGCTTTAGGGATATGTTGTAACTGCCCGGTCAGTAGCCCCTCATCATCGACGCCAATCCCATGCATTTTGACACCCAGGCAGGAGAACGCCCCGGCAGCAGCCCAGTAGCAAGGGTTTTCAATGACGACTTCATCTTCGGGACGTAACAATAGTGCCGAGCAGATCATAATCGCCTGTTGTGCGCCCAGCGTAATGACGATTTGTGAGGGATCACACTTTAAACCACGGGCATGTCGCAAATATTGCGCAATCAACTCCCGCAACTGCGGCTCGCCTGCCGGATGCCCGTAACCCATATGCGAGAGCGGTTCGCTGCGCCAGAAACGGGTTTGTAACCGGCTCCAGATATCAAAAGGAAAAAGGTCTATTGCCGGCATACCGATGCGAAACGCTTTGGGCACGCCTTCGTGGATGCGGTGCTGGTTGAACAACGACGCCATAGGCAGGCGGCAACCAATATGTAGCTGCGGTTCAGCCACCATGGTATCGCCGGGCTGCGGGGCTTTCGGCGGCGAGTGCAATTGCGCGACGTAGGTGCCATCACCCACCCGCGTTTCTATAAAACCTTCAGCGAACAGGCGTTCATAGACGTTAACCACCGTGTTACGGGAAATATCCAGCAGCTCCGCCAGCTCGCGGCTGGCCGGAAGCTTAGCTCCGCTACTCTGAGGATTCCCTATAATCAGTTCACGCAACGCATCATAGAGCTGAGCGGAAAGCTTGCGTCCAGGCTTAAGACTAAGACCTGTGAGTTCAAAAGGCAGCTTTGAAGGCAAAATTGGCACCTTTATAGAGGGTGGTTTTGGCTCTTTTATACATCCAATATCAGGAATAGCATAGCCCCATAATGTCAGCCCCTATGGATGTGCATGTTTTGCGAAACCACAGGGACTCAATCTCTGCGAGGATTATTTATGTCTGCTCCAAATACTGTGATTTACTCCGCCAAAAAAATCATCACCATGTGTCCTTCCCAACCGGTAGCCAGTCATGTGGCAGTCAAAGACGGACGGATCCTGGGTGTGGGTTCACTGGATGAGCTTAAAGAATGGGGCGACTGTGTAGTTGATGACACATTTGCCGAAAAAATCATCATTCCGGGGCTTATCGAAGCTCACTCACATGCTACCGGCGGCGGTATGTGGCAGTTCCCCTACGTCGGTTTTTATGACCGCCCCGACTATACCGGCAAAGTCTGGAAAGGTTGCCGTTCATTCGATGAAGTCGTGGAAGCGTTGCAGAAAGTCGAAAAAACCATGACTGATCCGCATGCACCACTGATTGCCTGGGGCGTTGACCCTATCTATTTCGGTAGCGAGAAACTGGGTCGTCAGCATCTGGACCGCGTTTCAACCACCCGTCCGGTGGCGGTTATCCACATGAGCATTCACCTGATGGGTGCCAACACGGCAGCGCTTAACGATTGCGGCATTTTTGCCGACAGCAAGATTGAAGGCGTCGTTAAAAACGAAGACGGCTCACTGCACGGCGAGCTGGTGGAATTCGCCGCTATGGGGCCGGTATTGCAGAAATATGGTTTCTGGGACGCATTAACTACCGAGCAGGCCATTCGCAATTTTGGCCAGGAAGCTTTTCGTGCAGGTTGCACCTCAGCGGCCGATATGGGTTTAACCGACTTTGATAATCCAGAGCTGGCGGCTAACTATATTCGTACGACGCGTGCCGAAGAGTTTCCAATCCGGCTGCTGGTGGCTTACGGCCCTCCGTTTGTGAAAAAACCTTTTATTGAAGCGGTAGAGTTTGCTGCAGATGTGATGAAACACGGCCACGATAAGATGATGTTCGGCCCGATGAAAATTTTCCTCGACGGTTCGATTCAGGGAGGATCCGGCCGGATGCTGGCGCCGGGTTATTTCAAAACAGGCCATAATGGCGCCTGGAATGCCACGCCAGCTGAAATTGATACCCAAGTGTATGAAATCATGAAGCGCGGTTATCAGGTTCATTGCCATTGTAACGGCGATGAAGCTTCAGAAGCTTTTATCCAGGCGGTAGAGAAAACCCTGAACCGCATTCCGGCAGTAAATCACCGTGCAGGCATGCAACATGCGCAAATGCTGCGCGAAGATCAATTCAAGCGCATTAAAACGCTTGGTATGTGCGTTAACTTCTTCAGTAACCACATCTACTACTGGGGCGATCAGCATTACAGCAAAACGATGGGACCGGAACGCGCCAACCGTATGAATGCCTGCGGCAGTGCCGTTCGTCATGGAATTCCTTTCGCTTTCCACAGCGACTGCGGCATAACACCCATTAACCCACTGTTCACCGGCTGGTGCGCAGTAAACCGTGTGACAGCTTTAGGCCGTGTACTTGGCGAACATGAAAAGATCAGCGTAGCAGAGGCCTTGCATGCCATGACCGTCGGCGCGGCATACACCATGAAGCTCGATCATCTGATTGGCAGCATTGAGTGCGGAAAACTGGCCGACTTCACTATTCTGGAAGAAAACCCGCTAACCGTTGAACCCATGCACCTGAAAGATATTCCGGTGTGGGGAACGGTTCTTGGCGGAAAGGTACAGCCGCTGTCCCGGTAACCTGATACCCAATCCCTGCTCGTTCAGATCAGGGATTATCCCTTTCTAAACAGGATTCTTATCCGGTGAACTTAAACCGGAGGGTTTTCTGCTGCTCATTTTCTACAAACTTTGTTGAGGTAATTTATATGGCAACTCATGCCACCCTGCCTTCTGGTGCATCATCCCCCGCCGTTTCGGTATCAGGATGGGCAAAATGGATCCCACTGCTGGTACTTTGTCTGGCCCAGCTTTCTACATCAGGTGATAACGCGACACTGAGTATTGCCACTGGTGCACTGGTTAAAGACCTGCACGCATCCATGGATTTAATCAGCATTGCTAACGCTATGTATTCTCTCGCTGCGGGCTCTCTGATGGTTGCAGCGGGTATGGTCGGGCTGATCATTGGTTGGAAGAAAACCTTCCGCATTGGTTGTGCGCTACTATTCTGCGCCGAACTGACCGCATTCTTTTCCCCCAATATGCAAATCTTCACCTACGGTGCCCGTCTGCTTTCCGGTATCGGCGGTAGCTTTATGATCCCGTCAGTTCTGGGTTTGATTGCCAGTAACTTTAAAGGCCGCGATCAGGCCGTGGCATTTGGTGCTATCGGCGCTGCCAGCGGAGTATCTTTCGCCGCCGGGCCACTTATCTGCGGCACGCTGGTCGACCAGTTTGGCTGGCGCTATGCTTTTGCGGCAATCGCCTGCCTGTGCGTGGTGATTTTCGTCGGATCCTTCATCATCCCGACACCTGCGAAACCAGAACGCAAAGTGCGTTTCGACTTACCAGGCGTTCTGCTGACTGTCATCGGTCTGTTTAGCGTCATTCTGGGTTTTTTGAAGGTTTCCAGTTGGGGTTTGCTCACGCCGTTCGCTGCACCTTTCACTGTGTTTGGTTTAAGCCCGGCACCTTTCCTGGTGCTATTTGGTTTAGTGGTTCTGGCGCTGATGCTGAAATGGGAACGTCATCGTGAAGCTTCAGTCGGCAGCGCGTTGATCCCGATGTCCTTCCTCTCTACGCCACAGGTACGTAACGGCTTATATCTGACAGCATTTATCTTCCTGGCTTATGGCTCAGGTATTTTTGTGACGGTGAGTTTTGTACAAGTTGTGGCTGGATTAAATGGTATTCAGACTGGCCTGATGATTTTACCTTTCGCTTTAGGCGTGGTGATCTTCTCGCTGGGGCTGCCCGTAGTTTGGAAAAATGCTAATCCGAAACGTATGTGTCAGTCAGCGTTATTGATAGGCACACTCGGCTCAGTACTGTGTATATTCGGTTTCGGCCCTTCCAGCTTCTCTGCGATCGTGCCTGTCGGTATGTGTTTGATCGGCGTGAGTATGGGTATCGTTTCCGCCTATTCCAGCTATATTGTAACCAGCGGATTACCCTCAAGGGATGCACAACAATCGGGTGGCGTACAGGCCACATCACGCAATGTCGGTCAGGCAATTGGCGTTGCTGTATGCGGTATGGTGATGCTGACGGCGGTAACAATGGGTGTTCAGGGCGCTGCGCGTAGCGATCCGGCGTTAAGTCCCGATACTCAGACCAAAGTGTCTGAAATGACAGTGATCCCCTACCTGAGTGATACAGGATTCTCGACCCTGATGCTCGAACACGGCATCGTTCAAAAAGACGTGCCAGCCCTGACGCAGGTGTATCAAACCTCAAGGCTTAATGCGACGCGCGCCGGGATGATTGCTACCGCGCTGATGACAGTTCTGTTCCTGTTTGGGACAAGAAACCTGCCTACAAAAACCAAAGGTGCGCAGTCAGATAAAGACTCCGACGAACGCAAGAAGAAAAATTAACATTATATTTCGGGTAATAACCGATTAATTATTATTCCGATATTTTTAGCGCGCGCCCTTTTGCAGGGTGCGCGCTTTTGCGTAGCTGAAATCATCAGGAAAATATTATGACTGAGAAAAAAAGCCTTAACAGACAGGCCATTGGCTTGCCCCTTTTGGTTCTGTGCCTCGCTCAGTTTCTGGCATCAGCAGATAACGTTACGCTGAGTATCGCCACCAGCGCACTGATACGCGATCTCGGCGCTTCGATGTCTCAAATCAGCACCGCTAACACCATGTATCCGCTGGTCGCAGGTACTTTTATGATTGCTGGAGGAATGCTCGGGCTGATTATCGGCTGGCGTAAAACTTTTCGTACCGGCTGCATTCTCTATTTTCTGGCTGAAATTATCGCGGTCTTCTCGCCGTCGATCACCGTATTTATCTGGGCAGCAAGGATCCTGGCCGGGATTGGCGGGAGTCTGATGATACCGGCGGTGTTTGGCATTATTACTGGCAGCTTTCAGGGGCGTGAGCAAGCAATTGCCTTTGGCGCGCTCGGCGCCGCCAGCGGTTTCTCTTTTGCAATGGGCCCGGTGTTGTGCGGTTTGCTGCTCGATACACTGGGCTGGCGCTGGGCTTTTGGCGTTCTGGCCGGGCTGGCGATTATAATACTGGTTTGCTCAGGCAGGGTACCCTCCCCGGCAAAGCCTGAAAGACGCGTTAACTTTGATTTTGCGGGTTTTATTCTCTCAACACTCGGCCTGTTTTTAGTCGTGTTTGGCATTTTGCAAATATCAACCTGGGGACTATTCACTCCGTTCAGACCACCTTTTACCCTTTTCGGCTTCAGCCCGGCGTTGGTATTGGTCGCAGCTGGCCTGCTAATACTCATGTTGATGCTACGCTGGGAAAAATTACGCGAAATGTCTTCAGGCTGTGCCATGATCCCGCAGTCTTTTTTACGCACGCCACAGGTCCGGGCGGGTTTATATCTGACTATGTACATTTTCTTCGCCTACAGCTCAGGGATATTTGTGGTAGTAAGCTTTGTACAAGTGGTCACCGGACTAAATGCCGTTCATACCGGTTTACTCATCATTCCCTTTGCGCTTTGCCTGGCCGTCTCATCGATGGGACTCCCCTTAATTTTCCTGAAACGAAATCCACAGCGCCAATGCAGAGTCGGTTTATTTCTCGGAATGATAGGATCAGCGCTCACTGCATTTGGGATAGAAGGAGTGAGTTTCGATATTACGATCATCACTCTGGGATTGTGTTTAATCGGGGCCAGCATGGGAACGGTCGCGGCTAATGCGCCCTTTTTAATCACCAGCGCCTTGCCAGAACGCGATGCGCAACAATCAGGCGGAATACAAGCCGCCGCAAGAGACGTCGGGCAGGCATTGGGCGTCGCGTTAGTCAGTATGGTGATGCTGACAGCCATGACATTCAGCATGAAGAAATTTACAGCCGAAGTTTCAACAATGAGTCCGCAAACTTTTCAGACGGTAAAAAATTTAACGGTTATTCCTTATCTCAGCGATGCAGGCTTTGAGTTGATGATGGTAAAAGAGGGTGCTAATCCACAGGATCTCGTCGCACTGACGTCGATTTATCAGCGTTCCCGGGCAAGGGTTACCCGCGCGGGGCTGTTTTCGATGACGATAATGACGCTGCTTTTTCTGATGGGAACAGGGAAAATTCCGGTGACGCTGGAAGGTTCTGATCTGAAAGGTGGAAGGGCACGAAATAGTTAACTACTGGTTACTATTCAGATACTGAACCTTCAAGCTGTTTAAATAATACGGTCAGTTCATCACGGGTCAGTTCCCGCGACTCACCCAACGGCAGCTTATCCAGATGAATATTCATGATCCGCACACGTTCAAGGCGGGTTACTTCATAACCAAAATACTTCGACATACGGCGGATCTGGCGATTAAGCCCTTGCACCAGGGTGATTCGAAAGACATATTCCGACTCTTTCACTACTTTGCAGGCTTTGGTTACGGTGCCAAGTATCGGAACGCCCTCGCTCAGGCCAACAATAAACGCATCGGTCACTGGCTTATTGACGGTCACTACGTACTCTTTTTCATGATCGTTACCGGCGCGCAAAATTTTGTTCACTACGTCGCCGTGATTGGTCAATAAAATCAGTCCCTGCGAGTCTTTATCAAGACGTCCGATTGGGAAGATGCGCTTGCTGTGATGGATGAGCGTAGCGATATTATCGACCAGACTTTCATCCATCGAGGTAATAATACCCACCGGTTTATTCAGCGCGAGCAACACCAGACCGTCTTCATCACGCAACCCAACCAACTGACCATCCACGGTCACTACATCGCCGGCAAAGACCTTTGCGCCAAATCCGGCCTGAGTATCGTTAATCAATACCTGCCCGTTCTCGACATAACGATCAGCATCACGCCGCGAACACATGCCGCTGTCGCTGATATATTTATTAATCCGTATGGAAGAAGGGACAGGCATTGCGCAGAGAACCTCTGTAAAAGGCGGACTATACCTTGTTGCGCCGCAGAAATAAAAAAGCGCCCACGTGGGGCGCTCGGAAGCAGAAATCTTAATGACTCATTCTACTGTCACAGACTTCGCCAGGTTACGCGGCTGATCTACGTCAGTGCCTTTAATAAGGGCGACATAATAGGACAGCAACTGGAGCGGAACGGTGTAGAAAATCGGTGCGACGATTTCTTCAACGTGTGGCAACTGAATGATCTTCATACCATCGCTGTCGGTAAAACCGGCATTCTGATCGGCGAAGACATACAGCAGGCCGCCACGGGCGCGCACTTCTTCGATGTTCGACTTCAGCTTTTCCAGCAGTTCGTTATTTGGCGCAATTACGATCACCGGCATATCGGCATCAATCAGCGCCAGCGGGCCGTGTTTCAGCTCGCCTGCTGCATAGGCTTCGGCATGAATATAAGAGATCTCTTTGAGCTTCAGCGCACCTTCCATCGCAATCGGGTATTGATCACCGCGACCGAGGAACAGAGCGTGATGCTTGTCAGAGAAACCTTCTGCCAGAGCCTCGATAGTTTTATCCAGCGACAGCATCTGTTCGATACGCGCAGGCAAGGCTTGAAGCGCATGAACGATGTCGTGCTCAACCTGCGGCGCTACACCTTTCAGACGGCCCATACGTGCCACCAGCATCAACAGAACGGTAAGCTGAGTGGTAAACGCTTTCGTTGATGCCACGCCGATTTCAGTGCCCGCTTTGGTCATCAGCGCCAGATCGGACTCACGCACCAGAGAAGAACCGGCAACGTTACACACGGCCAGAGAACCGAGATATCCCAGCTCTTTGGACAGACGCAGCGCGGCCAGCGTATCAGCAGTTTCGCCGGACTGGGACAGCGTGATGATCAGGCTGCCAGGACGTACGGCGGATTTGCGATAACGGAATTCAGAAGCAATTTCCACATCACAAGGCATACCGGCCAGTGATTCAAACCAGTAACGCGCGACCATACCGGAGTTATACGACGTACCGCAGGCTATGATCTGGATATGCTGAACGCGTGACAAAATATCATCAGCCTTTTCGCCCAGTTCGCTCAGATTCACTTCACCGTGGCTGAAACGGCCTTCCAGGGTGTTTTTGATCGCCAGAGGCTGTTCGTAGATCTCTTTTTGCATGTAGTGACGGTAAACGCCTTTATCACCCGCGTCGTACTGCACTTTGGATTCGATTTCTTCACGCTCAACCGCATGACCGTTTTTGTCATACACGCTGACCGAGCGACGTTTCACTTCCGCTACATCGCCTTCTTCCAGGAACAGGAAGCGGCGGGTGACTGGCAACAACGCCAGTTGGTCAGAAGCAATGAAGTTTTCACCCACGCCACGACCGATAACCAGCGGGCTGCCGGAACGGGCGGCGACCAGAACGGACGGATCACGGCTGTCCATCACGACGGTACCGTATGCACCACGCAGTTGCGGGATAACACGCTGAACCACTTCCAGCAGCGTGCCGCCCTGAAGTTGTTCCCAATGCACCAGATGCGCGATCACTTCGGTATCCGTTTCAGAATCAAAACGATAGCCGCGTTCGATCAATAGTTCACGCAGAGGTTCGTGGTTTTCAATGATGCCGTTATGCACCACCGCGATATAATCGGACACATGCGGGTGGGCATTCGCTTCAGAAGGTTCACCGTGAGTTGCCCAGCGGGTGTGCGCAATACCGGTACCGCCGTGCAGTGGATGTTGATCCAGCGCGTCAGCCAGCATCTGGACTTTGCCCAAACGACGCAAACGCCCCATTTTCCCTTGCGCATCAATCACAGCCAGACCGGCTGAGTCATAACCGCGGTATTCAAGACGGCGTAAACCTTCTAACAGAATTTCAGCAATATCGCGTTGCGCTACTGCGCCTACAATTCCACACATCAGTTTTATTCCTATTGAAGGTCTTTCGGGACCTTTTTTGATGCCTGACCTGATTTATCCGCGAGCCCCGTTTTCCGGTGTACTTACGGTTCCCCGAGCCTTGTAGAAGTTGGGGATTATTATGTAATGCTTATTATTTCTTCACCGGTTTTTGCCAGTCAGGTTTATGCACCTGAGGCACCCGGCTTAACAGTAAACCGTTGTCAGGAACATCGCGCGTGACGGTGGTGCCCGCCGCGATGGTCACATTGTTGCCGACGGTAACCGGCGCAATCAGCTGAGTATCGGAGCCGACAAACACGTCGTTGCCGATAATCGTTTTACTTTTGTTCACGCCATCATAGTTACAGGTGATGGTGCCCGCGCCGATATTCACATTGTCACCAATCTCAGCGTCACCGAGATAAGAAAGGTGACCCGCTTTGGAGCCTTTACCCAGACGGGATTTTTTAATTTCGACGAAGTTGCCTACGTGCGCGCCTTCGGCCAGCTCAGCGCCAGGGCGAAGACGGGCGAATGGCCCGACCGTACAACCACTTTCAAGCACAGCATCTTCGAAGACGCTGTAAGGACTGATTTCACAGTTATCGCCAATCACACAGTTTTTCAGCACACAACCCGCACCGATTTTCACGCGATCGCCCAGTTTGACCTGGCCTTCGATAATCACATTAGAGTCGATCATCACGTCAATGCCGTGAGACAGTTCGCCGCGGAGATCAAAGCGCGCCGGGTCCATCAGCATCACACCTTCCAGCAGCAGGCGTTCTGCCTGTTCGCTCTGATACACACGCTCAAGGCGGGAAAGTTGCAGGCGATTGTTCACGCCATCCACTTCACTGTTACGCGCCGGATGCACGGTGGCAATCTGGTGCCCTTCGGCATGCGCCATCGCAATGATATCGGTGATGTAGTATTCACCCTGCGCGTTGTTGTTATTCAGTTTACTCAGCCAGCGTTTGAAGGAAGCACCGTTGGCGACCAGAATGCCGGTGTTAATTTCCTGAATTTTAAGTTGTTCTTCGCTGGCATCTTTTTGTTCGATAATACCGGTGACCGCGCCATTTTCGCGTACGATGCGGCCATAGCCGGTAGGGTCGTCTAGCACGACAGTCAATAATCCGATGCCACCTTCCGGTTTGGCTTTCAGCAGCTTTTCCAGCGTATCGACGGAGATCAACGGAACGTCTCCGTACAGCATCAGCACATCTTCATCATCAGCGAAGAAAGGCGCAGCCTGCTGCATAGCATGGCCGGTACCCAGTTGCTCTGCCTGTAATACCCAGTTCAGATCACTGCCCGCCAGATTTTTCTTCAGCAAGTCCCCACCGTGGCCATAAACCAGGTGCACGTTCTTCGCACCCACTTGCGTGGCGGCATCAATGACGTGTTGCACCATTGGCTTACCCGCCAGTGAATGAAGAACTTTAGGAAGATTGGAGTACATGCGTGTTCCCTTGCCCGCGGCAAGGATCACCACACTCAGTGTGCTGTTCGACATAGGTAACCTGACAAATCCAATTTGAGTGACAAAAGTAACCCGTTCAGTGTCCGGATTACTACATATTTCGCTTCAAAAACCACCTACAGGCCGCAGCCTGTAAGGGTTGAGCACTGCATAGACTACAGCAAAAAATCTGAGGGTAAAACGTCCACTTATCTCGCAAGTATTCCATTAAAAGCGAAATTACGCCTTCGGATAAACGCTGAAAAGTGTCTTATTTAAAGGTAAAAAAAAAGCGACCCGAAGGTCGCCTTTTACACTGATGTTGTTACATCGCTTTCCTGGTCAGTTCGATAACGCGAAGTTTCGCGATCGCCTTGGCCAGTTCTGCTGACGCCTGAGCGTAGTCAACGTCGCCGTGAGAACTATTAATATGTTCTTCCGCTTTGCGCTTAGCTTCAAGCGCGCGCGCTTCGTCGAGGTCTTGCCCACGGATTGCAGTATCAGCCAACACGGTTGTTGCATTCGGCTGCACCTCAAGGATGCCGCCGGAAAGATAGATATACTCTTCTTCCCCGTGTTCTTTAACAATGCGCACCATGCCAGGCTTGATGGCGGTGAGCAGCGGAGCATGCCCCGGGAAAATACCCAGTTCGCCTTCGCTACCCGTCACCTGGATCTTTTGTACCATGCCGGAAAACATTCTCTTTTCCGCACTGACTACATCCAGATGGTAAGCTTTTTCAGCCATGTCATCCTCTCTCAATACCACAACAAACTAGCGTTACAGTTTCTTGGCTTTTTCCACTGCTTCTTCAATGGTGCCAACCATGTAGAACGCTTGTTCCGGCAGGTGATCGTAGTCGCCGTCCATAATGCCTTTGAAACCACGAATGGTATCTTTCAGCGAAACGAACTTGCCCGGAGAACCGGTGAAGACTTCGGCCACGAAGAATGGCTGGGACAGGAAACGCTGAATCTTACGCGCACGGGATACAACCAGTTTGTCATCTTCTGACAACTCGTCCATACCCAGGATCGCGATGATGTCTTTCAGTTCCTGGTAACGTTGCAGAATAGACTGCACGCCACGAGCCACATCATAGTGTTCCTGACCAACAACCAGTGGATCCAGCTGACGGCTGGTGGAATCCAGTGGGTCAACCGCCGGGTAGATACCCAGTGACGCGATCTGACGGCTCAGTACCACGGTCGCATCTAAGTGAGCGAAGGTGGTGGCTGGAGATGGGTCAGTCAAGTCATCCGCAGGGACGTAAACGGCCTGTACGGAGGTGATAGAACCACTTTTGGTCGAGGTGATACGTTCTTGCAGAACGCCCATCTCTTCCGCCAGCGTTGGCTGATAACCTACCGCAGAAGGCATACGACCCAGAAGTGCAGACACTTCGGTACCGGCCAGGGTATAACGGTAAATGTTATCGATGAACAGCAGGACGTCACGACCTTCATCACGGAATTTCTCCGCCATGGTCAGGCCGGTCAGTGCTACACGCAGACGGTTGCCTGGTGGCTCATTCATCTGGCCATAGACCAGGGAAACTTTGTCGATAACGTTGGAGTCGGTCATTTCGTGGTAGAAGTCGTTACCCTCACGAGTACGTTCACCCACGCCCGCAAACACAGAATAACCGGAGTGTTCGATCGCGATGTTACGGATCAGCTCCATCATGTTTACAGTTTTACCTACACCCGCACCACCGAACAGACCGACTTTACCGCCCTTAGCGAACGGGCACATCAGGTCCATAACTTTGATACCGGTTTCCAGCAATTCCTGGGAGTTCGCCAGCTCTTCGTAAGAAGGAGCAGGGCGGTGAATTGAACGACGTTCTTCTTCGCCGATTTCACCTTTCATGTCGATTGGTTCACCCAATACGTTCATGATGCGACCCAGAGTCGCTACACCAACCGGAACTTCAATTGGGTGTTCCAGGTTGTTCACTTTCAGATTGCGACGCAGGCCATCTGATGTACCCATTGCGATACAACGAACAACGCCGCCACCTAACTGTTGCTGTACTTCCAGCACCAGTTTGGAGGTACCGTTTTCTACCTCAAGAGCATTGTACACGTTCGGTACTGCATCCTGAGGGAACTCGACGTCCACCACGGCGCCGATTACCTGGATAATCTTTCCAGTAGCCATCTTGAATCCTCTACGTAATTCGTAAACCTAGCTTAAACCGCGGAGGCTCCCCCGACGATCTCGGTGAGTTCCTGAGTGATGCTGGCCTGACGAGCTTTGTTGTATACCAACTGCAGCTCTTTGATCAGGCTGCCGCCGTTATCGGTTGCGGCTTTCATCGCTACCATTCGCGCGGCCTGTTCGCTGGCCAGGTTTTCTACGACGCCCTGATAAACCTGAGATTCCACATAACGACGCAGGAGAGTATCCAGCAGCGCTTTAGGGTCCGGCTCATACAGGTAATCCCAGGATTTCTTCGCCAGCGCGCCGTCTTCTGCCGGAGGCAGAGGCAACAGCTGCACGATGCGTGGTTCCTGAGACATGGTATTGACGAATTTATTGCTAACAACGCATAACTTGTCTAAACGACCTTCGTCGAAAGCCTGCAACATCACTTTCACCGGTCCGATCAGTTCTGACAGAGAAGGGTTATCTCCCATGCCAGTGACTTGAGCAACAACGTTGCCACCCACGGAGCCGAAGAAAGAGGCCGCTTTGGAACCGATCAGTGCGAGATCAACTTCAACACCCTTTTCGGACCAGCCTTTCATCTCTGCCAGCAGTCTTTTGAACAAGTTAATGTTCAGACCACCACAAAGACCACGGTCGGTAGACACCACCAGATACCCGACGCGCTTAATGTCACGCTCATCCAGGTAAGGGTGCTTATATTCCAGATTACCTAACGCAAGGTGACCAATCACTTCACGAATGGTTTCTGCATAAGGACGGCTGGCCGCCATACGTTCCTGCGTTTTACGCATTTTGGAGGCGGCGACCATTTCCATCGCTTTAGTGATCTTTTGCGTGTTTTGCACGCTGCTGATCTTACTACGTATCTCTTTTCCGCCGGCCATCTCTGCTTCTCCTCATGACCAAACGGCCCGCTGCTTATCTGCCAAAAGCAGGACAGCAAGGCCGCTTAGTGTTACCAGGACTGGGTTGCTTTGAAGGTATCGAGGATATTTTTGAATTTACCCTCGATCTCATCGTTATACGCACCAGTTTGGTTGATTTGCTGCAGAAGCTCGCCGTGTTCACGGTCGGCAAACGCCAACAGTGCCGCTTCGAAGCTACCGACTTTGGACAACTCAACGTCTTCCAGATAACCACGTTCTGCTGCGAAGATGATCAGAGACTGCGCCACAATTGACATCGGAGCGTATTGTTTCTGTTTCAGCAGCTCAGTCACTTTCTGACCGTGGTTCAGCTGTTTACGGGTTGCCTCATCCAGATCGGAAGCGAACTGGGAGAACGCAGCCAGTTCACGATACTGTGCCAGCGCGGTACGAATACCACCGGACAGTTTTTTCATGATCTTGGTCTGAGCAGCACCACCAACACGGGATACCGAGATACCCGGGTTAACCGCAGGACGAATACCGGCGTTAAACAGGTTAGATTCCAGGAAGATCTGACCATCAGTAATCGAGATTACGTTGGTCGGAACAAACGCGGAAACGTCGCCCGCTTGCGTTTCGATGATCGGAAGCGCAGTCAGGGAACCCGTTTTGCCTTTCACTTCACCCTTAGTGAATGCTTCAACGTACTCGGCGTTTACACGCGCAGCACGTTCAAGCAGACGGGAGTGGAGATAGAAAACGTCGCCTGGGTAAGCTTCACGACCTGGTGGACGACGAAGCAGCAGGGAAATCTGACGGTAAGCAACAGCCTGTTTAGACAGGTCATCATAAACGATCAGTGCGTCTTCACCGCGGTCACGGAAGTATTCACCCATCGCGCAGCCGGAGTACGGTGCCAGGTATTGCAGTGCAGCAGATTCTGATGCAGTCGCAACAACAACGATGGTGTTTTCCAGTGCGCCGTGCTCTTCCAGTTTACGAACCACGTTAGAAATGGTGGACGCTTTCTGGCCGATAGCCACATAGATACATTTGATGCCGGAATCGCGCTGGTTGATGATCGCATCGATCGCCAGAGCAGTTTTACCGGTTTGACGGTCACCGATGACCAGTTCACGCTGACCACGACCGATTGGGATCATGGCATCAACGGATTTGTAACCTGTCTGCACAGGCTGGTCTACGGATTGACGTTCGATAACGCCAGGTGCGATTGCTTCGACAGCTGAGAAGCCGTCATGCTCTACCGGACCTTTACCGTCGATTGGCGCACCCAGGGTGTTAACAACGCGACCTAACAGGCCACGGCCAACTGGGACTTCCAGGATACGGCCAGTACATTTTACTTTCATCCCTTCGGCGAGGTCAGCGTAAGGGCCCATAACAACAGCACCTACGGAGTCGCGCTCCAGGTTCAGGGCGATAGCGTAACGGTTACCCGGCAACGCAATCATTTCCCCTTGCATGACATCGGCTAAGCCGTGCACGCGGATGATCCCGTCACTGACGGAAACGATAGTACCTTCATTGTGAGCTTCGCTCACTACATTGAACTGAGCAATGCGCTGCTTTATCAGTTCGCTGATTTCGGTGGAATTCAGTTGCATGCTCCAGTCCCCTTAAGACTGCAAGACGTCTGCCAGGCGTTCAAGACGACTGCGAACGCTGCCATCAATCACCATATCACCTGCACGGATAATGACACCGGCAAGAACAGACTTGTCAATTTTGCAATTCAGCTTAACTTTGCGAGACAAACGTTTTTCCATAGCAGCAGCAATTTTTGCCTGCTGTTCTTCCGTCAGTGGACTTGCTGAAGTGACTTCAACCTCAGCACTAGCCTCCAGTGAGGCGCGCAGTTCGATGAACTGCTGCAACACTTCCGGAAGAACGCGTAAACGTCCATTTTCAGCCATTACCCTAATCAGGTTCTGGCCTGCGTCGTCGAGTTGTTCACCACATACGGCAATAAACGTCTTAGAGAGCGTTTCTGGTGCAGTTGCACCGGAAAGCAGTTCTTCAATCATTTCATTGCGCGTGACTTCAGCCGTGAACGCTAACATAGACTGCCAGCGATCTAAGCTTTGGTGCTCAACGGCAAAGTCAAAAGCTGCTTTGGCGTAGGGGCGAGCTACAGTTACAAATTCAGACATCAGCCCCTCCCTCCTTACAGTTCAGCGACCAGTTTATCAACGATGTCGCTGTTAGCAGCTTCATCCACGGAACGTTCGATGATCTTCTCGGCGCCAGCAATGGCCAAAATCCCGACCTGTTTACGCAACTCTTCACGTGCACGTTGGCGTTCGGCGTCAATCTCTGCCTTAGCTTGCGCTACGATCTTGTTACGTTCCTGCTCGGCTTCGGTCTTCGCTTCGTCGACGATCTGTGCTTTACGCTTGTTCGCCTGGTCGATGATTACCTGAGCTTCAGCTTTGGCTTTCTTCAGTTGGTCGGTCGCATCGGCTTGCGCTAAGTCCAGCTCTTTTTTGGCACGTTCTGCGGAAGATAAACCTTCAGAAATCTCTTTCTGACGTTTTTCGATGGCTGCCATAATCGGCGGCCATACGTACTTCATGCAGAACAGGACAAACAGGACAAACGCGATAGCCTGGCCGAGGATTGTTGCGTTAAGATTCACAGCACAATGCCTCTTTCAAAGTGAAATATTTGATGTAGTTCGTTTAACCGTGAGCAAGCTCAGTGTTAAGCGACAGCAAACATCACGTACAGACCCAGACCAACAGCAATCATTGGGATTGCATCGACCAGACCCATAACGATAAAGAACTGTGTACGCAACAGAGGGATCAGGTCAGGCTGACGTGCAGCACCTTCCAAAAATTTACCACCCAAGATGCCGATACCGATTGCAGCACCGATTGCCGCCAGGCCCATCATCACAGCGGCAGCCATGTACAGCAGATCCATACTCAGGTTTTCCATGACAGTCTCCAGTTTGTTTCAGTTAAAACGCAGTAGTGTTGAAAGAAAAATCAGTGTTTTTCAGATGCCATCGAGAGATAGACAATCGTCAGAACCATGAAGATAAAAGCTTGCAGCGTAATGATCAGGATGTGGAAAATGGCCCATGGCACACTCAGGATCCACTGTGACCACCACGGCAGCAGGCCAGCAATAAGGATGAAGATCAACTCACCCGCATACATATTGCCAAACAGTCGCAGACCCAGTGAAACTGGTTTAGACAGCAGGCTGACACCCTCAAGAATCAGGTTAATCGGAATGAAAACCGGATGATTGAATGGCTGCATTGTCAGTTCTTTAACGAAACCGCCAATGCCTTTCATCTTAATGCTATAGAAAAGAATCAGAATGAATACGCCGAGCGCCATGGACAACGTGATATTCACGTCAGCCGTGGGTACAACACGCAGAGCAGGCAGACCAAGCCATTTTTCACCGATAGTCGGCAGCAAATCGATTGGCAGCAAATCCATCATGTTCATCATGAACACCCAGACGAAGACAGTCAGAGCCAAAGGCGCTATGACTTTGCTTTTGCCGTGATACATGTCACGCACGTTGCTATCGACGAAGCCCACAACCAGCTCGATGGCCGTTTGCAGTTTCCCCGGAACACCACTGGTGGCGTTTTTAGCGACGCGATGGAAGATAACCAGAAAGAGTACTCCGAGGAACACGGAGAAAAACATCGAATCGATGTTAATCGACCAGAATCCCGTCCCTATCTGAAGCTGAGTCAGATGGTGACCGATATACTCTTGTGGAGTAGAGATTTCTCCTGATGCAGACATGATGCCTCTTACCCTTTAGTAGTTAAGTACGGTAACTGTTAATGACGGCCGGTGCCAAAATCTGAGTCATCAACACCGATAAATAGGCCAACCCCAACGGAGCGAACGCCGCCTTAAACAGGCCAAGTGCGATAATCATTAAGATTATCGTAACCAGCACCTTCAGCGCCTCTCCGATAGCAAAGGACCAGGCAACCCGTCCAGAGACCGTTGTTTGCGCCTGATGGCGCCATGCAAACAGCATGAACAGTACATTTGGCAGCCAGGCGGCCAAACCACCCATAAGAGCTGAAGTGGTCCATTCCAGGCTTTTAAAGCCAAAGACTGCACTGAGCAGAACAAAGGTCAATAACTGCAGTAGTAACAGCTTTCTGGCAACCTTCACACTATGCGTACTGTGTAAAATACCGGATACAGACATGACGTTTGTTCTCTCCGTATCGAGTACCTAGCTGGAGGTATGCTGAATGCCGTATATCACTGCCTTTACTGTTTTGAGTCAAGCAGCAAAAACCGAGCAAATTATACGGTGCACAGGAACGAATTCAATGGATAAGTAGCGAAAAGGTGAACAATTATTTAAATTTTCCTCTTCATCGCTATTTTGATAACGAAACTATAGCTGAATTTTCCCTTTTTACTTTGCTGCGGTTATTTCATCACCTGACAAAGAATCGTGCACTGGATCACATAATTAACGCGACCCTATTTATATACCCTGCATGTCTCGAATGTCTTTAGCTAAACCGGCCTTTTAAAAACTATATAAATCATATTATTAAGAAAATACGGTGGGGAAAACATCTTATTTAAAAATAGACATCACCAGGTGATACAATTTACCAACAAATATCAACATTTTCATTACAAGTTGAATATCTGCAGTCTGAAGCCGATTAAATTTCACAAGTGACTATCTCGGTGCGGATTAAAAATAAACGTCATCTAATTGCTAACAGTGTGTAAAAAAGAGGTGATTGGTCGAAAGTTATCGCTATTTAATTAGCCTGCTCATTTTAACCATGTTAACACACATATTTTTTAAGGATTATTTGATAATTCTCAACTTTAGTTTGCACCAAGAATTATCAGATGACGTTCTCCGTCAAGTTCCGGAACCTGTAGTTTCACCACACTTTCCAGAATGATACCGTCAGGTAACGCCTTCAGCTCATCCTCGGGACATACGCCCTTAAGCGCGTAGAAGCGTCCCTGCCCTTTCTTCGGCAGATGATGGCACCAGGACAACATGTCTTGTAGCGAGGCGAACGCACGGCTAATCACACCATCAAACGGTGGCTCAGGCTCAAACTCTTCAACTCGGCTCTGAACAGGCTCGATATTCTGCAGTCCCAGCTCATGCTGAACCTGACGCAGAAAGCGTACGCGCTTGCCCAGACTATCCAGCAACGTGAAATGCGAGTCAGGGCGGACGATAGCCAGTGGAATGCCAGGTAAGCCCGGTCCAGTACCCACATCAATGAAACGGCTGCCCTGCAAATGCTCATTCACCACGATGCTGTCCAGAATATGGCGCACCAGCATTTGCATCGGATCGCGCACCGATGTCAGGTTGTAGGCTTTGTTCCACTTATGCAGCAGTTCAACATAGGCAATCAGTTGGTGTTTTTGCTGATCGGGTAACGCTATCCCTGCCGCAGCAAGCAGCGAGTCCAGTTTCTTTTGCACAGTGAAATCCTCTGACAGAGTCGATATTCCGGGAACAGCCCGGTGGGAGAATGATAAAGCAGCCAGAAAGGCGGGAAAAGTGAGAATTGACCGCCGCCTTGTGATCAAAGGGCGGTCATCAGAGATATGTCTCAGGCGCTGCGGCGCAGCAAGCCTTGTTTTTTAAGCCAGATCAGCAGAATTGAGATAGCAGCCGGTGTGATACCGGAGATCCGTGAAGCCTGACCGATCGACGTCGGCTTATGATCGTTTAACTTGGCGATCACTTCGTTCGAAAGACTGTTCACCTGACGGTAATCCAGATCTGCTGGCAGTAAGGTATTTTCATTGCGCAGTTGTTTGTCGATCTCTTCCTGCTGACGTGCAATGTAGCCTTCATACTTGATTTGAATCTCAACCTGTTCTGCGGCCTGTATATCTGGCACACCCGGCGCAAATGGAGACAATGTGGTGATCAGCGCATACGTCATTTCGGGACGACGTAGTAACTCTTCAGCATTGGCCTCTTTGGAGAGCGGCGCGGAAAGGTGTGCGTTGATTTCGCTGACCTGTGCGTGATGAGGATTGACCCAAATCCCGCGCAGGCGCTGACGTTCCTGCTCGATCATTTCCAGCTTCTGGTTGAAACGAGCCCAGCGGGCATCGTCGACCAGACCTAATTCACGCCCTTTTTCCGTCAGACGTAAATCGGCGTTATCCTCACGCAGCATCAGACGGTATTCAGCACGCGAAGTAAACATGCGGTACGGTTCTTTGGTGCCCAGCGTACACAAGTCGTCTACCAGTACACCCAGATAAGCCTGATCGCGACGTGGCGCCCAGCCTTCATCGTCGGTTGCACTGCGTGCGGCGTTCATGCCAGCCAGCAGGCCTTGTGCAGCGGCTTCTTCATAGCCGGTTGTGCCGTTGATTTGGCCGGCAAAGAACAGACCTGCAATAAATTTACTTTCCAGCGTCGTTTTCAAATCACGTGGATCAAAGAAATCATATTCGATGGCATAACCCGGACGAACGATCACTGCGTTTTCCATCCCCTGCATGGAACGTACGATTTGCATCTGTACGTCAAAAGGCAGGCTGGTTGAAATTCCGTTTGGATAGACTTCGTTGCTGGTCAGGCCTTCCGGTTCAAGGAAGATCTGATGAGAATTACGATCGGCAAACCGCATGACTTTATCTTCGATCGACGGACAGTAACGCGGGCCGATCCCTTCGATGATCCCGGCGTACATCGGGCTGCGATCCAGATTGTTGCGGATTACGTCATGAGTTTTTTCGTTGGTATAGGTCATGTAACACGGGATTTGTCGCGGATGTTGCGACGCATTACCCATGAAGGAGAATACCGGGGCCGGGTTATCACCGTGCTGTTGAGCCAGTACGCTGAAATCAATGGAGCGGGCATCGATACGGGGTGGCGTGCCGGTTTTAAGACGGTTCACACGTAACGGTAATTCACGCAGACGTTGTGAAAGGGAGATCGCAGGAGGATCCCCTGCACGACCGCCGCTGTAGTTTTCCAGGCCGATGTGTATTTTGCCATCCAGGAATGTCCCGACGGTCAGTACCACCGTTTTAGCGCGGAATTTCAGCCCCATCTTGGTCACAGCACCGACGACGCGATCGTTTTCCACGATGAGATCTTCGACTGATTGCTGGAAGATCATCAGGTTTGGCTGATTCTCCAAGGCTGTGCGAACGGCCTGACGGTAAAGCACACGGTCAGCCTGAGCACGAGTTGCCCGTACGGCAGGGCCTTTGCTTGCGTTTAGTATCCTAAACTGAATGCCCGCATGGTCAATAGCTGTGGCCATCAAACCGCCGAGAGCGTCCACTTCTTTTACCAGATGTCCCTTCCCGATCCCGCCAATCGCCGGGTTACACGACATCTGTCCCAGCGTGTCGATATTGTGGGTTAATAATAAGGTCTGACGTCCCATGCGTGCAGATGCCATGGCAGCTTCAGTACCTGCATGACCTCCACCGATGATAATGACGTCAAATTGATCCGGATAAAACATGCGACTGCACCTCAGCGTTCAAGCGAACTTTCTTTGTATGGCGTTGGGAGGAGGGATTCTACTCAAGTTTAGATCTTCCACAAGTCCCGGAGGATCTTCCCTAATTAAAAGAAGATCTTTTTTATTTAAAGATCTCTTATTAATACTTCTATTAGGATCGCGATCCTCTGTGCATAAGTCATTTTTGTTTATGAAGATCAATATGCTAAGAAGGATCGAATGCTGTGAATGATCGGTGATCCTGGACAGTATAAGCTGGGATCAGAATTGAGAGTTATGCACAGCCTGAAAAGCGTACAGGAGTTGTTAGAGGGATAACTACGGGTTTTACACTGCTTTAAAGCATAGTTATCCACATCTGATCGCCTGAAATTTACACTTATTTGAGTAAATTAATCCAGTTGATCACCCAAACCTCTGCCGGATCCTCAGGAATTTCATGCTGAGTCACGTCGATCTCAAGCCGATCGCCGATCCGTTTTGCCCCTAATGACGTCAGTTTCTGATCCAGTGAATTGATCGCCCCACAGAAGGTGTCATATTCGCTGCTGCCCAAACCTAAGGCACCAAAACGCACTTTTGACAGATCCGGTTGCTGATCTTCCAGTTGTTCCATAAAGGGTTGCAGATTATCAGGCAACTCTCCGGCACCGTGTGTAGAACACACCACCAGCCAGATCCCTTCTAAAGGGACTTCATACAGTTCCGGGCCATGAAACATCTGTGTGGAAAAACCGGCTTCTTCCAGCTTCTCTGCCACGTGTTCAGCAACATATTCTGCGCTGCCAAGCGTACTTCCACTGATCAGGGTTACGTCAGACATAGAACTCTCACCCGAGAAAAGGAAGACATTGTACGCTGTGAATGAGCTGGGATCTACCTGTGGATAATAGGGGTATAGAAATTAGTGCTCAGGGCTGAATGGTGCGTGTAATGGGGTTCTGCAGGGAGATCAGAGTCTCTGTTGACTGGATCTCGTCAATGGTCTGGATTTTGTTGATAAGTACGTGTTGCAGAGAATCAATAGAGCGGCACATGATCTTAATGAAGATGCTGTAATGACCGGTGGTGTAATAGGCTTCGACCACTTCTTCGATGCTTTCCAGCTTTTTAAGCGCTGACGGATAGTCCTTGGCGCTTTTCAGTATGATGCCAATAAAGCAGCAGACGTCATAACCGAGCTGCTTTGGGTTCACGGTGATATGGGCGCCGGTAATGATGCCCGCCTGCTTCATCTTCTCGACGCGAACGTGGATGGTTCCCGGGCTGACTGTGAAGACTTTAGCCAGTTCGGCGTAAGGCGTTCTGGCGTTGTCCATCAACGCATTAAGGATCCCGCGATCCAACTCGTCGAGCTGATAGATTTCAGACATGGTGTTCTTTCTCTTTAAGGTTAATTTCTTTGCAAGCGTCGTTGTACACGGCTTTTCACACCGGTATCAAAGCGCCAGATATGATCGAAAATACGCAGGATCCCGGGCTTGCCGTAATGTGACATCGCCAGCGCATGGAAGCGGTGTTGCTTCTCCCGCTGGAGCATTTTGACCTTCTTCTGTACCTCATCAGGCAGCCGTTGAGCAATGAAATCGGAGATCACCACTGCGTCGGCGTCATGCCATTCCGGTGAGGCCAATTTATCTAATGTGGCATTCAGACAGGCCGCCAGATCGGTACCGCCGCGAAAATGCTGCCCGAGAAAACGCAATGCCTGATCCAGTCCACCGGCGGACGTCAGTTCATAATGGATCACTTCACTGGCAAACAACATGATGTAGCAGCGACGGTTATCGGCAAGGGCGATCCTCAGCAGCGCCAGGCAAAAGGCTTTCGCACACTGTTCATTGAATCCCCCCATAGATCCTGATGTATCCACACACACCACAAACGGACCCCGTGGCTGAGGCTCCTGCTGCTGCCAGACCACCGGACGCCTCACCACTTTCTCTCGCCAGACATCGCCCTGCAGGCGGTAAGTCATCAGCCGTTTTTCCAGTAATCTGCGGTAAAATTCGTATTCGAGTTCAGGAATACCCAACGTACCGAGTTCGGTCGGCATCAGCCGCAAAATATCGTCGCTCTGGTGGATGCCGTTTACTTCCTCCGGAACTGTCGCAGGTTCGCGGACCATCAGCCGGTGCGTTTCCATTTTGGCATCTTCATTCGGGCTGGTTTTGACCGTCTGGCTGCGCCCCAACTGCTCTGCCAGATGAACCAGCTCAGGCTGCTGTTGCAGGAAGGCGCCAAAGCGGGCCAGCGACTGGATATCCCCGCGCAGACGCTTTCCTTTACTCATATCCCAAAGGCGTCCCGCCGCGGTATCGTTCTCTGCTAATAAAGGAGACAACTCGCTGCTGAGTTCAAGGCGTTGAAGCAACTCCTCCTGCAATTTCTCCTGTTCCTGCTCCAGTAACTGGTGATGAACGTTCACCGTCTGGAATGTCAGGTTCAGGCGCCAGCGCTGGAGAAAAAGTGTTTGAAAGCTGTTACCTGTGCGTGCTGTGCGCGATTCTTCATTGTTTTCGAACAGGGTTCGGGCTTCTGTGGTAAACGGAGAGTTCAGCCTGAACAGCTCATCGATCAGCGCCGGCAGCCCGGTCTGAAAGGTGGTGATATCGGTCTGCTGGCAGTGCTGGTAAAGGTAAAATTCCTTCGCCAGCTCGGGAGGTACCGGCGTTTCGTGGATCCTCTGACGCAGACGCAGCTTCCATTCGGGAAGATCTTTGGTCAGCGCACGTTTAAGGCGGGGAAATTTCTCAAAGAAAACCGCCAGCGCAGGCGCGGCCAGCAGTCCGACGATCAGTTCTTCGATCAGCTCGGTTTCGCTTATCGCCAGCAGCAGATCCAGAGATTCCAGGCTGAACATCGTTAGTGTCCGCTGAACGTCTGTTGCTGATGACGCAGTTGTTCAGTGACCTGCAGCAGACTCGCTTCGATCTTTGCCATCCATTGTGCTGGAACAAACAGGCAGTTTTGCTGCTGGCTGAATTCATGTCGTTGCTGGACAAGTTTGGCGGTCAGATCGCTCAGCGTATTTTTCATCTCGTCGGGAACGGCAATGTGCTCATTGCCCGGTAGCGTCAGCGGCGTACTCTGACGGCTGACGTCCAGCACCAGCAACTGCTGTTTATCATCAATCTCTGCGTCGATAGTTTGCGCAAAGCCGATGCCGTTGAGCTTCGCTTTCAGGCCCCCGCCTTTATTCAGCCATTCTTCCAGCGCCGTGCGGTCAAAGAGCAAATGCGTGACTTTGATTTCATGCAGGTGCAAAGGCGTTTGCAGTAATAACGTCAGGTGGGTGGCAGACAGGTTTTCCGGCAGACTGTGCTGCGGTTTTCGGCTGAACATCCCGGCTTTTTTGCCGAGCTTGATGGACTGACGCGAGCTTTGCTGCTGCTGATACTGCATCCATTGCTGATCTAACTGCTGGATTTTCATCAGTAACGTTTGCTGCTGATATGCCTGCTCGGTGATCAACTGCTCGATTTGAGTTTGCAACAGCTGATACGTATTGAGGTCATGCCACAGACAGTCTTTAAGCAGGATCAGATCAACAGGCGTGATGGTGTTTCTCCCGCTGAAGAAAGCGCAGGCCTGCAACAGACGCAGCGCTTTTTTCCAGCGGCGATCTGAAACATAAGGCGCGGTATCGAGTGCATCAAGACGCTGACGAAGCTGGAAAACCAGTTCAAAGCACGTATCCGGCAGAGCGACTTTATCGATCTCCGGCTGCCATTGTTGATACTCTTCGTCGCTGATACTCAGTGATTCGGCCACCGGATTGGCGCTTTCGTTGGTACGGCTGGTCAGCAGCGAGCGGAAATTCTGCTTATCCTGTACCTTATCCAGCCAAAGGCGGATCAACATGCGGTCGTATAACGCTTCCAGACTGCCGTCGGCTTCAGGCAGTTCGTTAGAAGCGCTGACCAGCAGGCGTAAAGGGATCGGCTCTTCGCGTTCGCCATTACGGAAACGGCGTTCGTTGATAGCGGTCAGCAAGGTATTGAGGATTGCGGGGCCTGCTTTCCAGATTTCATCAAGGAAGACGATTTCTGCTTCCGGTAAGTAACCTTCGGTCAGACGCAGATATCGGCCTTCATCTTTCAGGGCCTGAATTGAGAGCGGGCCAAAGACTTCTTCCGGCGTTGAAAATCGCGTCATCAGATATTCAAAGGCACGTGCATGACGGAAGGCGAATTTTAAACGGCGGGCGATCAGGCTCTTTGCAATGCCCGGCGGGCCGAGCAGAAAAACGCTTTCGCCGCACAGTGCGGCCAGCAGACATAAACGAATGGCGTCCTGTCGCTCGTACAAGCCATGTTCCAGTGCGTTAGCAAGACGGGCAATCCGTTCTGCCAGAAGGGGAGATTGCGCCATACTGTCTCTTCCGGTTTCCATTTAGATATTGAATAGTGTACTGGCTCGCAGCGATAAGCCATGATTATTTTTCACTGTATAGCTTGTTGATTACTAAAAATTTTCTATTATCAGATTTGTGACCTCGTTCGTCTGAACGCCGGTTTAGCTGCACATTTAAGGGTAGGCAATCTGATTTATTCGTGCATACTGTGCGCCTTTTAGTGGGCATCATTGGACTGAGCGCACGCATCGCTTACGGATGTTCGAGCAAAAAAGAAACGAAATATGAGCACTGAACATAAACGGTCACTCCCAGCAGTAACCCTGGCCGCCATTGGTGTGGTCTATGGCGACATTGGTACCAGTCCTCTCTATACCTTAAGAGAGTGTTTTTCCGGACACTATGGTTTCAATGTTGAGCCTAGCGTCGTATTTGGTTTTCTCTCTCTGATTTTCTGGATGCTAATCCTTATTGTGTCGCTCAAGTACCTCACGTACGTGATGCGGGCGGACAATGCGGGCGAAGGCGGTATTCTGACGCTGATGTCTTTGGCGGGCAGAAACACATCATCGCGCACCACGGCGGTGCTGGTGATACTTGGCCTGATCGGTGGCAGCTTCTTCTATGGCGAAGTGGTGATAACCCCTGCAATTTCTGTGCTTTCTGCGATGGAAGGTCTGGAGATAGCAGCGCCGTCACTCGATCCTTATATCGTTCCCCTTTCTATTACGGTCCTGACGCTGCTTTTCATTATTCAGAAACACGGTACTGGTATCGTGGGCAAACTTTTTGCCCCGGTGATGCTGGTCTGGTTCCTGACGCTCGCCGTCCTTGGCGTAAACAGCATCATGCAGAACCCTGAAGTTTTACGCGCCATGAACCCGATGTGGGCGGTTAACTTCTTCATCGAACATAAATCCTTCTCCTTCCTGGCACTCGGCGCTGTCGTTCTGTCGATTACTGGCGTGGAAGCGTTGTATGCCGATATGGGGCACTTCGGGAAATTCCCGATCCGTCTGGCTTGGTTCACGGTGGTATTGCCGTCTCTGGTGCTGAACTATTTCGGTCAGGGCGCGTTATTGCTGAAAAATCCGGAAGCGATCAAAAACCCCTTCTTCCTGCTGGCTCCTGACTGGGCATTAATTCCGTTACTGGTATTAGCCACATTAGCGACCATCATTGCTTCACAGGCCGTGATCTCCGGTGTGTTCTCTCTGACGCGTCAGGCGGTGCGACTGGGCTATTTACCGCCGATGCGCATCATTCACACCTCGGAAATGGAAGCGGGTCAGATTTATATCCCGGCCATTAACTGGTTGCTGTATTTCGCGGTGGTGATTGTGATCGCCAGCTTTGAGCACTCCAGTAATCTGGCGGCGGCGTACGGTATTGCCGTGACCGGTACGATGGTACTGACCAGTATTCTCTCTTGTACGGTGGCGCTGAAAAACTGGCACTGGAAACCGTTCCTGGTAGGCATTTTGCTGATCGGTCTGCTGTTTATGGATATCCCGCTGTTTGCCGCGAACGCCACCAAGTTGTTCTCCGGCGGCTGGCTGCCGCTGACACTCGGCCTGTGCATGTTTATCGTCATGACCACCTGGAAAAGTGAGCGCTTCCGTCTTATGCGTCGCATGAATGAACACGGGAATTCGCTGGAGGCAATGATTGCCTCGCTTGAGAAATCCCCGCCGGTTCGTGTTCCGGGAACGGCGGTGTATATGTCGCGCGCTATTAACGTCATTCCGTTTGCGTTGCTGCATAACCTCAAGCACAACAAAGTGTTGCATGAGCGCGTGGTGCTGCTTACGTTGCGAACAGAAGATGCACCTTATGTGCATAACGTCCGGCGTGTCACCATCGAGCAGCTGTCGCCGACGTTCTGGCGCGTGGTGGCAAGCTACGGGTTTAAAGAAACGCCGAACGTGGAAGAGATTTTCCACCGCTGCGGTTTGGAAGGGTTGCCGTGCCGGATGATGGAAACGTCGTTCTTTATGTCGCACGAATCGCTGATCCTCACCAAGCGACCGTGGTATCTCTACTTCCGCGGCAAACTGTTTATGGCGCTCAGCCGTAACGCCTTGCGCGCACCGGATCAGTTTGAGATCCCGCCGAACCGCGTTATCGAACTGGGTACGCAGGTGGAAATTTAGTCCTGCGTTTTGCCGCTGACAGGGTACCTTCGGGTACCCTGTTTTGTTTGTGTCTTCTCCTTCCTTAAATGACTAACTCAAATTGCCTTCCGATTTCTGAATCATCCAGCGAAACGTTTCGACGGCGATCACAATTCCATCACATCTTCGTTGCCTTGTGCGGCCAGTTTCATAAACTCATTGGTGAGCGAAACGTTTCGCTGTAGGAGTCAAAATGAAGAAGTCACCGCTGTTAAATGCCGAAATCTCAACTGTTATTGCCCGGTTAGGTCATACCGATCAGCTGGTTATTGGCGATGCCGGACTTCCGGTGCCAGCAGCTTGCCAGCGCATCGATCTGGCGCTGACCCAGGGAGTTCCCACCTTTTTACAAGTTCTAGAGGTAGTGACACACGAGATGCAGGTTGAGCGGGCTATCCTCGCAGAGGAAATCCTCACCAAAAATCCTCAACTCCATGAAGCGTTACTCGCCCGATTGACACAACTCGAACAACACCAGGGAAACACCATTGCTTTGGATTACGTCAGTCATGAGGCATTCAAAGCGCAAACCGAAAAAAGTCGGGCTGTCATTCGCAGCGGGGAATGTTCGCCGTACGCGAATGTGATCCTGTGTGCCGGCGTAACCTTCTGAGGCCTTTATGCAACCTTTGCTGCAACTGACAGGGATTGATAAAGCCTTTCCCGGCGTAAAAGCACTTTCCGGCGCGGCGCTCAGCGTTTATCCGGGACGTGTGATGGCGCTGGTGGGTGAAAACGGCGCGGGTAAATCCACGATGATGAAAGTGCTGACCGGCATCTACCAAAAAGATGCCGGCTCAGTATATTTCCTCGGCAAGGAAACCGCGTTCAGTGGCCCGAAAGCTTCGCAGGAAGCGGGCATCGGCATTATCCATCAGGAACTTAACCTGATCCCTCAGCTGACTATCGCTGAAAACATTTTTCTCGGCCGTGAGTTTGTAAACGGTTTTGGCCGCATCAACTGGAAAAAGATGTATGCCGAAGCGGACAAACTCCTGGCCCGCCTGAATCTGCGCTATAAAAGCGATCGTCTGGTCGGTGAATTATCGATTGGCGATCAGCAGATGGTCGAAATCGCCAAAGTGCTGAGCTTCGAATCCAAAGTCATCATTATGGATGAACCGACGGATGCGCTGACCGACACCGAAACAGCCTCCCTGTTTAACGTTATTCGCGAACTAAAAGCGGCTGGCTGCGGCGTGGTGTACATCTCTCACCGCATGAAAGAAATTTTTGAGATCTGCGATGACGTCACCGTATTCCGTGACGGGCAGTTTATCGCAGAGCGTCCGGTCAGTGAGCTGGAAGAAGATACGTTGATCGAAATGATGGTTGGCCGTCGTCTGGAAGAGCAATACCCACGCATCAACCACGAACGCGGCGCGCTGCGCTTGCAGGTTCGTGATGTCTGCGGACCGGGCGTGGATAACGTCAGCTTTGAGTTGTACAGCGGCGAAATCCTCGGTGTCTCGGGGCTGATGGGCGCTGGCCGCACCGAGCTGATGAAAATCCTCTACGGCGCGCTGCCGCGTAAGAGCGGGTACGTATCCCTCGATGGCCGCGAAGTGGTTACTCACTCGCCGCAGGATGGACTGGCGAACGGTATCGTCTATATCTCCGAAGATCGTAAACGCGATGGTTTAGTGCTCGGTATGTCAGTGAAGGAAAACATGTCGCTGACCGCGCTGCGCTATTTCAGCCACGGCGGTGGACGCCTCAAGCATGCCGATGAACAGCAGGCCGTTGGCGACTTCATTCGTCTCTTTAATATTAAAACGCCATCGATGATGCAGCCGATTGGTTTGCTCTCTGGCGGAAATCAGCAAAAAGTGGCGATTGCCCGCGGGTTAATGACGCGGCCAAAAGTCCTGATCCTCGACGAACCGACGCGCGGCGTTGACGTCGGTGCCAAAAAAGAAATTTACCAGCTTATTAACCAGTTCAAGCGCGAAGGGCTGAGCATCATTTTGGTTTCCTCAGAAATGCCGGAAGTGATCGGTATGAGCGACCGGGTTCTTGTGATGCATGAAGGTCATTTAAGCGGTGAATTCCCGATAGAACAGGCTACGCAAGAAGTGTTGATGGCAGCCGCTGTCGGCAAGCAATACCGCGTGACGCAGGAGTAATCAGATATGAGTTCTCAGACATTATCAGCCAAAAAACGCTGGATTAGTAAAGAGTGGTTGTTGGAGCAGAAGTCTCTGATTGCACTGCTGGTGTTGATTGCCGTGGTCTCTTCTATGAGCCCGAATTTCTTCACCGTGAATAACCTGTTTAACATTCTTCAGCAAACGTCCGTCAACGCCATTATGGCGGTGGGCATGACACTGGTGATCCTGACGTCAGGTATTGATTTATCCGTCGGTTCGTTGCTGGCGCTGACCGGTGCGGTTGCGGCCTCTATCGTCGGGCTGGAAGTGAATGCGCTGGTTGCCGTGGCGGGCGCGCTGGCGTTGGGCGCAGGTATCGGTGCCGTCACTGGCATGATTGTCGCCAAAGGTAAGGTGCAGGCGTTTATCGCCACGCTGGTCATGATGTTGCTGCTGCGCGGTATCACCATGGTGTACACCAACGGCAGCCCGATCAGCACCGGCTTTAATGATGTGGCAGATGTGTTTGGCTGGTTTGGTATCGGTCGCCCGCTGGGTATCCCGACGCCGGTCTGGCTGATGGCCGTGGTGTTTATCGCAGCCTGGTACATGCTGCATCACACCCGGTTAGGACGTTATATCTACGCGCTGGGCGGCAATGAATCCGCCACGCGTCTGTCAGGTATCAGCGTTGATAAAGTCAAAATTATCGTCTACTCCCTGTGTGGTTTGTTAGCCGCTCTGGCCAGTATCATTGAAGTGGCGCGTTTATCTTCTGCGCAGCCTAACGCGGGTACGGGTTACGAGCTGGATGCGATTGCCGCTGTTGTTTTAGGGGGAACCAGCCTGTCCGGGGGTAAGGGACGCATTGTGGGAACGCTGATCGGTGCATTGATCCTTGGTTTCCTGAATAACGGTTTGAACTTATTAGGTGTTTCTTCCTACTACCAGATGATCGTGAAAGCAGTTGTCATTCTGCTGGCGGTTCTGGTGGATAACAAAAGCAACAAATAACCTCTCCTACAGGACTTATGACCATGAATATGAAAAAACTGGCTGTCTGGGTTTCCGCCGCTGCGATCACCGCCTCTTTCAGTGCTAACGTAATGGCGAAAGACACTATCGCGCTGGTCGTTTCCACGCTGAATAACCCGTTCTTTGTTTCTATGAAAGACGGTGCGCAAAAAGAAGCCGACAAACTGGGCTACAACCTGATTGTTCTCGATTCGCAGAATAACCCGGCGAAAGAGCTGGCGAACGTGCAGGACCTGACAGTTCGCGGCACCAAGCTGATGCTGATCAACCCAACCGATTCTGATGCAGTAGGCAACGCTGTCGCGATGGCTAACCAGGCGAAAATCCCGGTGATCACCCTTGACCGTCAGGCGACCAAAGGTGTCGTTGCCAGCCACGTGGCGTCCGATAACGCTTTCGGCGGCAAAATGGCCGGCGACTACATCGCGAAGAAATTAGGCGAAAACGCCAAAGTGATCGAACTGGAAGGGATCGCCGGGACTTCCGTTGCCCGTGAGCGTGGTAAAGGTTTCGCTCAGGCCGCTGAAAAACACCATTTCCAGATCCTCGCCAGCCAGCCTGCTGACTTCGATCGCACGAAAGGCCTGAACGTTATGCAGAACCTGCTGACCGCGCATCAGGACGTACAAGCCGTCTTCGCTCAGAACGACGAAATGGCGTTGGGCGCATTGCGTGCCCTGCAAACTGCCGGTAAAACTGACGTTCTGGTTGTCGGCTTCGATGGCACAGAAGACGGTATCAAAGCGGTAAACAGCGGTAAAATGGGCGCGACTGTGGCACAACGTCCGGAACAAATAGGCGTGATAGGTGTTCAGACTGCTGACAAAGTGCTGAAAGGCGAAAAAGTCCCGGCTGTTATCCCTGTTGATTTGAAACTGGTTGCTCAGCCGTAATACCCGCATGACCGATGCTGTAACCCGCGCCTCCTTTTGGGGGCGCTCTTTGACTCAGGGATCTCCACATGAAAACAGGCAAACTGGTGGTACTCGGCAGTATCAACGCTGACCACATTCTGAATATCAACCACTTCCCGCAGCCGGGTGAAACGGTAATCGGTAAGCAGTACACCGTGGCTTTCGGTGGCAAAGGTGCGAATCAGGCGGTCGCCGCCGGTCGCAGTGGCGCAGATATTTCTTTTATTGCCTGTGTGGGGGACGATGATATTGGTGAGCGCGTGCGCAAACAGCTTGCCAGCGACCACATTGATACACTACCCGTCGAAGCCATCAAAGAGATGACCACCGGCGTCGCGCTGATTTTCGTGAATTCAGAAGGTGAGAATGTCATTGGTATTGATGCGGGGGCGAACAGTGCGGTCACGCCGGAATACCTCAATCGTTATAAACAACAAATCATCGATGCCTCTGCTTTATTAATGCAGCTGGAATCGCCGTTAGAGACGGTGATTGCGGCGGCGAAATTAGCCAAAGAAAACGGCACGCAGGTCATTCTCAATCCTGCCCCGGCCTGTGAATTGCCGGATGAGCTGCTGTCGCGGGTGGATATCATCACCCCGAATGAAACCGAAGCTGAGAAGCTGACCGGGATTAAGGTCGAGAATAATGATGATGCGTCTCGTGCAGCCAAAGCCCTGCACGATAAAGGCATCGCGACGGTTATTATCACGCTGGGCAGTAAAGGTGTCTGGCTGAGCCAAAACGAAGAAGGCAAGCTGGTGGCCGGATTCCGCGTCAAAGCCGTGGATACTATCGCCGCCGGTGATACTTTTAATGGCGCCCTGGTTACTGCGTTGCTGGAAGGTAAGGCGATGGACAGTGCGGTACGTTTTGCTCACGCCGCTGCCGCTATTGCTGTGACGCGTCCTGGCGCTCAGCCTTCCGTACCATGGCGCAGAGAAATCGACGATTTCCTCACGCAGCAGGAGGCCTGATTGGCCACCATGAAAGATGTCGCCCGCCTCGCGGGCGTTTCAACTTCCACAGTCTCCCACGTCATCAACAAAAATCGCTTTGTCAGTGATGCTGTCGCTGACAAGGTGAACGCTGCCGTTGAACAGCTCAACTACGCGCCCTCCGCGCTGGCGCGCAGCCTGAAACTGAATCAAACCCGCACCATCGGCATGTTACTGACTGCCAGCAGTAACCCGTTTTATGCAGAAGTAGTCCGCGGCGTTGAACGCAGTTGCTATGAACGTGGGTACAGCCTGATCTTATGTAATACCGACGGCGATGCTGAGCGCATGAACCGTAGTCTGGAAACGTTGCTGCAAAAGCGTGTAGATGGCCTGCTATTAATGTGTACTGAGAATCATCGGCCATCGAAAGATGCCATCAGCCGCTATCCTTCCTTACCGATTGTGATGATGGACTGGTCTCCATTTGATGGCGCAAATGATGTGATTCAGGACAACGCGCTTCTGGGCGGAGAGATGGCGACGGAGTATTTAATCCGTCAGGGCTATTGCAAAATTGCCTGCATCACCGGGCCGCTGGATAAAACCACCGCGCAGGAGCGGCTGAATGGTTATCGTCAGGCCATGAATAAAGCCGGTCTGGCAATCCCTCCGGGCTATGAAGTCAGCGGCGATTTTGAATTTGAAGGAGGCGTACCGGCAATGGAAAAACTTCTGTCGTTACCCGAGCCGCCTCATGCGGTCTTTGCGGGAAATGATGCAATGGCGGTCGGTGCGTATCAGGCGTTGTATCAACGTGGACTACGTGTTCCGGATGATGTGGCGGTAATTGGTTACGATGATATCCAGCTGGCGCAATATATGATGCCGCCGCTGACGACGATCCATCAGCCGAAAGATTCGCTGGGCGAACTGGCGGTCGATGCATTGTTACATCGTCTGCAAGACCCACAAGCGGAGCCACAGATTCTGGTGCTCACGCCGGAACTGGTAGTGCGTCAGTCTGTGGGATCATTCGTCGCTAAGTAAAAGACGCTGGCAGGCCAGTAACGCCGCAGGAGCATCGCTGGTAAGAATGGCATCTGTCAGGCGCTGATGATGTTCCAGCTTGATAACCTCATTGCCCGTGATTGCCCGGAAGTAACTCTGATAGACCGAACTGAATAAATTCGAGAACGACGTAAGGAACGGATTTTTCCCCGCTTCATAAATCAGTTGATGAAAGTGGGTATCCACCGTAATCCACCGTTCCCGGTCAAAGCTTTTGTGCAGCTGGCGCATTTCGTTCATATAGAGAGAAAGCTGAAGCTTTTGTTCTTTGCTGGCTGAGACAGCGGCTAACGCACAGGCCTGCGGTTCAAGCGCTCTGCGCAGCACGATAAAGTGCGCCATGACCTGATCGAAGTTTTCGCGCGTCATCCACCAGGTCAGTAAATCCTGATCAAGAAAGTTCCAGCTCGACTGAGGCATGACCCGCGTGCCAATGCGCGGACGGGGTAAAAGCATACCCTTTGCCGCCAGCGTCTTGACCGCTTCACGCACGGCTGTCCGGCTGACGCCAAAAATCTCCCCCAACTCATTCTCACCGGGAAGTATTGAACCCTCGGGATAATCGCCAGACAAAACACGTTGTGCAATCTTCTCTGCCAGTAAATAGGAAAGATTACGCTGAGCAGCTTGTTGATGTGCATTAAGTAGCATGAAGGGTATTCCTGAATGTCTTTCTCTTATTATAAAGCGAGTTTACTCCAGCTTAGGACTTTACACTGACGCGTTTTGGGCTTGGTTTGTTCGTAAATTATTCGTTTCGGGCTTTTTTGTCGAATTTGTGAACGGTTGATAAAATAATTGAAATTAAGGGTTGCGGCCTTCTGAGAACTCCCTATAATGCGCCTCCACTGACCGGGAACAACGACTCCTCTAACGAGAAACAAGTAGTCGCCCAGCCAGGAAGAATCAACCCGGTGAAAACACCGCATCTCGATGAGAAAATGGTTGACTCTTCAGTGGGAAAGCGTATTATCTGCCTCCCACGTTGCTGAGTTAAGTCTCGCAACGAACGCTCTTTAACAATTTATCAGACAATCTGTGTGGGCACTCACAAGACGATATCAGCCACCTCGGTGGCAAAAAAATATCAAGTCTTAGAGTGACCAAGCAGTAATTCATTTAGTTGAATTATTACGAAGTAATCTTTGAGCACCGCTTAACGTGTTTAAGCAAATCGAACTTTTAATTGAAGAGTTTGATCATGGCTCAGATTGAACGCTGGCGGCAGGCCTAACACATGCAAGTCGAGCGGTAGCACGGGAGAGCTTGCTCTCTGGGTGACGAGCGGCGGACGGGTGAGTAATGTCTGGGAAACTGCCTGATGGAGGGGGATAACTACTGGAAACGGTAGCTAATACCGCATGACCTCGCAAGAGCAAAGTGGGGGACCTTCGGGCCTCACGCCATCGGATGTGCCCAGATGGGATTAGCTAGTAGGTGGGGTAATGGCTCACCTAGGCGACGATCCCTAGCTGGTCTGAGAGGATGACCAGCCACACTGGAACTGAGACACGGTCCAGACTCCTACGGGAGGCAGCAGTGGGGAATATTGCACAATGGGCGCAAGCCTGATGCAGCCATGCCGCGTGTGTGAAGAAGGCCTTAGGGTTGTAAAGCACTTTCAGCGAGGAGGAAGGCGCTGTAGTTAATAGCTGCAGCGATTGACGTTACTCGCAGAAGAAGCACCGGCTAACTCCGTGCCAGCAGCCGCGGTAATACGGAGGGTGCAAGCGTTAATCGGAATTACTGGGCGTAAAGCGCACGCAGGCGGTTTGTTAAGTCAGATGTGAAATCCCCGAGCTTAACTTGGGAACTGCATTTGAAACTGGCAAGCTAGAGTCTTGTAGAGGGGGGTAGAATTCCAGGTGTAGCGGTGAAATGCGTAGAGATCTGGAGGAATACCGGTGGCGAAGGCGGCCCCCTGGACAAAGACTGACGCTCAGGTGCGAAAGCGTGGGGAGCAAACAGGATTAGATACCCTGGTAGTCCACGCTGTAAACGATGTCGACTTGGAGGTTGTGCCCTTGAGGCGTGGCTTCCGGAGCTAACGCGTTAAGTCGACCGCCTGGGGAGTACGGCCGCAAGGTTAAAACTCAAATGAATTGACGGGGGCCCGCACAAGCGGTGGAGCATGTGGTTTAATTCGATGCAACGCGAAGAACCTTACCTACTCTTGACATCCACGGAATTCGCTAGAGATAGCTTAGTGCCTTCGGGAACCGTGAGACAGGTGCTGCATGGCTGTCGTCAGCTCGTGTTGTGAAATGTTGGGTTAAGTCCCGCAACGAGCGCAACCCTTATCCTTTGTTGCCAGCGAGTCATGTCGGGAACTCAAAGGAGACTGCCGGTGATAAACCGGAGGAAGGTGGGGATGACGTCAAGTCATCATGGCCCTTACGAGTAGGGCTACACACGTGCTACAATGGCATATACAAAGAGAAGCAAACTCGCGAGAGCAAGCGGACCTCATAAAGTATGTCGTAGTCCGGATTGGAGTCTGCAACTCGACTCCATGAAGTCGGAATCGCTAGTAATCGTAGATCAGAATGCTACGGTGAATACGTTCCCGGGCCTTGTACACACCGCCCGTCACACCATGGGAGTGGGTTGCAAAAGAAGTAGGTAGCTTAACCTTCGGGAGGGCGCTTACCACTTTGTGATTCATGACTGGGGTGAAGTCGTAACAAGGTAACCGTAGGGGAACCTGCGGTTGGATCACCTCCTTACCTAAAGATACGCATTGTGCAGTGTCCACACAGATTGTCTGATGAAATTAATGAGCAAGAGCACCTGTTGATGCGGTAAGGGAGACCTTACGCTGATGCGAAAAGTGCCAAGCCCTTTACGGGGTCTGGTGCGGATTTTTCGTGTCCCCATCGTCTAGAGGCCTAGGACACTGCCCTTTCACGGCTGTAACAGGGGTTCGAATCCCCTTGGGGACGCCACTCCGATAATGTGTGAAAGACATTATCACCTGAATATCTTAAAGATGACTTTAACGAGTCGTGTTTAAGATATTGCTCTTTAACAATCTGGAACAAGCTGAAAATTGAAAGATTACAGCTGAACATCACTCTCCGTAGAAGTACTGAGTGGTGCTTTTGTCTGTAATAGAGTCTCTCAAATAATCGCAGCGCGATGATGTCTTTAAGACACCTTCGGGTTGTGAGGTTAAGCGACTAAGCGTACACGGTGGATGCCTAGGCAGTCAGAGGCGATGAAGGGCGTGCTAATCTGCGAAAAGCGTCGGTAAGGTGATATGAACCGTTATAACCGACGATACCCGAATGGGGAAACCCAGTGTGTTTCGACACACTATTGCATGGTGAATACATAGCCATGCAAGGCGAACCGGGGGAACTGAAACATCTAAGTACCCCGAGGAAAAGAAATCAACCGAGATTCCCCCAGTAGCGGCGAGCGAACGGGGAAGAGCCCAGAACCTGAATCAGTTTGTGCATTAGTGGAAGCGTCTGGAAAGTCGCACAGTATAGGGTGATAGTCCCGTACACAAAAATGCACTTGTTGTGAGTTCGATGAGTAGGGCGGGACACGTGACATCCTGTCTGAATATGGGGGGACCATCCTCCAAGGCTAAATACTCCTGACTGACCGATAGTGAACCAGTACCGTGAGGGAAAGGCGAAAAGAACCCCGGCGAGGGGAGTGAAATAGAACCTGAAACCGTGTACGTACAAGCAGTGGGAGCCTACTTTGTTGGGTGACTGCGTACCTTTTGTATAATGGGTCAGCGACTTATATTTTGTAGCAAGGTTAACCGAATAGGGGAGCCGTAGGGAAACCGAGTCTTAACTGGGCGTCAAGTTGCAAGGTATAGACCCGAAACCCGGTGATCTAGCCATGGGCAGGTTGAAGGTTGGGTAACACTAACTGGAGGACCGAACCGACTAATGTTGAAAAATTAGCGGATGACTTGTGGCTGGGGGTGAAAGGCCAATCAAACCGGGAGATAGCTGGTTCTCCCCGAAAGCTATTTAGGTAGCGCCTCGTGAACTCATCTTCGGGGGTAGAGCACTGTTTCGACTAGGGGGCCATCCCGGCTTACCAACTCGATGCAAACTCCGAATACCGAAGAATGTTATCACGGGAGACACACGGCGGGTGCTAACGTCCGTCGTGAAGAGGGAAACAACCCAGACCGCCAGCTAAGGTCCCAAAGTCATGGTTAAGTGGGAAACGATGTGGGAAGGCATAGACAGCCAGGATGTTGGCTTAGAAGCAGCCATCATTTAAAGAAAGCGTAATAGCTCACTGGTCGAGTCGGCCTGCGCGGAAGATGTAACGGGGCTAAACCATGCACCGAAGCTGCGGCAGCGACGCTTAGGCGTTGTTGGGTAGGGGAGCGTTCTGTAAGCCGTCGAAGGTGACCTGTGAGGGTTGCTGGAGGTATCAGAAGTGCGAATGCTGACATAAGTAACGATAATGCGGGTGAAAAACCCGCACGCCGGAAGACCAAGGGTTCCTGTCCAACGTTAATCGGGGCAGGGTGAGTCGACCCCTAAGGCGAGGCTGAAAAGCGTAGTCGATGGGAAGCTGGTTAATATTCCAGCACTTGGTGTTACTGCGAAGGGGGGACGGAGAAGGCTAGGCTAGCCGGGCGACGGTTGTCCCGGTTCAAGCGTGTAGGGGGTGTGACTTGGTAAATCCGGTTGCATATTAACCCTGAGGCGTGATAACGAGCCACTACGGTGGTGAAGTAGTTGATGCCATGCTTCCAGGAAAAGCCTCTAAGCTCCAGGTAACACGAAATCGTACCCCAAACCGACACAGGTGGTCAGGTAGAGAATACTCAGGCGCTTGAGAGAACTCGGGTGAAGGAACTAGGCAAAATGGTGCCGTAACTTCGGGAGAAGGCACGCTGGCACGTAGGTGAAGAGACTTGCTCTCGGAGCCGAAGCCAGTCGCAGATACCAGCTGGCTGCAACTGTTTAATAAAAACACAGCACTGTGCAAACACGAAAGTGGACGTATACGGTGTGACGCCTGCCCGGTGCCGGAAGGTTAATTGATGGGGTTAGCAGCAATGCGAAGCTCTTGATCGAAGCCCCGGTAAACGGCGGCCGTAACTATAACGGTCCTAAGGTAGCGAAATTCCTTGTCGGGTAAGTTCCGACCTGCACGAATGGCGTAATGATGGCCAGGCTGTCTCCACCCGAGACTCAGTGAAATTGAACTCGCTGTGAAGATGCAGTGTACCCGCGGCAAGACGGAAAGACCCCGTGAACCTTTACTATAGCTTGACACTGAACATTGAGCCTTGATGTGTAGGATAGGTGGGAGGCTTTGAAGCGTGGACGCCAGTCTGCGTGGAGCCAACCTTGAAATACCACCCTTTAATGTTTGATGTTCTAACTCGGCCCCGTAATCCGGGGTGAGGACAGTGTCTGGTGGGTAGTTTGACTGGGGCGGTCTCCTCCTAAAGAGTAACGGAGGAGCACGAAGGTTAGCTAATCACGGTCGGACATCGTGAGGTTAGTGCAATGGCATAAGCTAGCTTGACTGCGAGAGTGACGGCTCGAGCAGGTACGAAAGTAGGTCATAGTGATCCGGTGGTTCTGAATGGAAGGGCCATCGCTCAACGGATAAAAGGTACTCCGGGGATAACAGGCTGATACCGCCCAAGAGTTCATATCGACGGCGGTGTTTGGCACCTCGATGTCGGCTCATCACATCCTGGGGCTGAAGTAGGTCCCAAGGGTACGGCTGTTCGCCGTTTAAAGTGGTACGCGAGCTGGGTTTAGAACGTCGTGAGACAGTTCGGTCCCTATCTGCCGTGGGCGTTGGAAGATTGAGAGGGGCTGCTCCTAGTACGAGAGGACCGGAGTGGACGCATCACTGGTGTTCGGGTTGTCATGCCAATGGCATTGCCCGGTAGCTAAATGCGGAAAAGATAAGCGCTGAAAGCATCTAAGCGCGAAACTTGCCTCGAGATGAGTCTTCCCTGTGGCTTTAAGCCACCTGAAGGGACGTTTAAGACTAAGACGTTGATAGGCTGGGTGTGTAAGTGCAGCGATGCATTGAGCTAACCAGTACTAATGACCCGAGAGGCTTAACCTTACAACACCAAAGGTGTTTTTAGAGAGACTCAGCTGCGCGCGAGCGTGGAGAAGTAGATTTTCAGCGAATGTTCCGAGATTGGTTCGTACGGCGGGGTGTGTATAGCACAATGCGGTATGGATGAAACAGAATTTGCCTGGCGGCAGTAGCGCGGTGGTCCCACCTGACCCCATGCCGAACTCAGAAGTGAAACGCCGTAGCGCCGATGGTAGTGTGGGGTCTCCCCATGCGAGAGTAGGGAACTGCCAGGCATCAAATAAAGACAAAAGCCCCGTACGAAAGTACGGGGCTTTTGTCTGTCTGGGATTCGTGGAGAGGTGAAGGGAAAAGTGCAGAAAACGCCTGCTATTTGCACTGGTTTTCGAGCCACGCGACAATAAATTCACCAACTTCATCGATCTTATTAAGATCAAGTATTGGAATTGATTTGCAATCGTGTGCCGATGAACGATTACTGGCCACGGCAATGACATGATAATCCATCAGCTGCTCTAGAGATCTGCCATTTTCCTCTCTGTGCAGCACAATTTTGTCTATTTTTTCGTGTTTAAACCCTTCAACCAAAATCATATCCAGATTATTACGATTAAAGCGTGATGCCAGGTACCCCAGATCGAGTGTTTCCTGGTGTGGTGTTTCTGTCATTAAAGCCCATCGATGACTGCTGGCGACCATCGTCTGGTCAGCTCCCGCCTTTCTCAGCTGATAACTGTCTTTACCGGGCGTATCAACGTCAACGTCATGATGAGTGTGCTTTATCAGTCCGGTGCGAATCCCGCGCCCACGTAAAAATGGTATCAGTTGTTTCAATAAAGTCGTTTTACCTGTTCCGCTGTAGGCGACTATTCCGAGCAGGGGTATATCTTGTTTCTTCATTGTGGAAGCCCTGTCCGACTGCTCTGCCATAGTAAAACATCCTCCGGCGTATTGAGGTTGGAGAAGTGCGAAGCATCCTGAAATAGAACGGTTTTAGCATCAATATCATGGAAGAAAATCATCAACCTCCGGTCACCATTCTCCAGATATGTGTTTAGTGCCGGGATAAGACTACGGTTTAGCAGACAAAGAGTAGGGTGCTCCCGCACAGGATCTCGCGCATAGACGGCTTGCCCGCCTGCAATTTCCGCCAAAAAAGAATCTGCTAAGTTATCTGGAAATCCAGGGACATCACAAGGCACGAACAACATCCATTCCGTTTTGCTCACTGTCAAAGCGGCCAACATGCCGGCGAGCGGGCCGGAGAAATTCTGGATAAGATCAGGGACAGTGCGGAAATCTTTGCCGTACCGATCAGTGTTCTGATTGCAGCTGATCAGGATCTCTCCTACTTGTGGACTAAGCCTTTCAGCGATGTGTTCAAAGAGAGGCTTATCGTTAACCTTAACCAGCCCCTTATCCTCTCCCATCCTGCTTGACCGGCCACCGGCTAAAATAACACCGGTAATACAGCTGCGCTCCATGATATGCCCCTGTTTAAGTCTCAGTATTCTGATCATTGTAACGTCTAACTTCCGGCATAAGCAGGTTTAACTTTGCCGCGATAAGCTTGTTCTTTCACTAAGTAAATAACCCTGTTATTTTTAAGGTCTGATTAATACGGAACGAGAACATCATGAAAGAACATCGCGTAAACGAGTTGATTGACTTACTGCACCCGGCATGGAAAGAAGACTGCGACCTTAACCTGATGGAGTTTATTCAGAAACTGGCGGGAGAGTGCGGATATCAGGGACCATTAACGGAATTGAGCGACGACACCTTAATTTATCACCTTAAAATGCGTGGCACTGACAGCTCAGCGGAAATCCCTGGTCTGAAGAAAGACTACGAGGATGATTTTAAAACGGCACTTCTGCGTGCCCGCGGTGTGATTAAAGATTGATGTAAACTTATGTGAACTTCATGCGAACCGCGAAAAATAGATGATACTATTTCCCATCGTCATTTTTCTGCGCGGCCAATCCGAATGAAGTTATGAATAATTCAGCTTTCAATTTTCAGGCATTGTCGCCGGATCTTATCCTTGATGCGCTAGAGAGTGTCGGTCTGCGTGCAGAGTCCGGCCTCACTGCATTAAACAGCTATGAGAATCGGGTATATCAGTTTCTCTGCGAAGACAGAAAACGCTATGTGGTGAAGTTCTATCGTCCAGAGCGCTGGACTGAAGAGCAGATTCATGAAGAGCACCGTTTTTCACACGATATGTCTGAGGCTGAAATACCTGCAGTAGCCCCGCTTACCATCAATGAAAATACATTACATCATCATCAGGGTTACATGTTTACCGTGTTTCCCAGCGTGGGTGGTCGCCAGTATGAAATCGATAACCTCGACCAGTTGGAGTGGGTTGGGCGTTTTTTGGGCCGTATTCATCAGGTAGGCAAAGAAAGTCTCTTTACTGCCCGCCCGACAATGGGTCTTGATGAATATTTTACGCAACCGCGTGAAGTACTCGCAAAATGTCCATTGATCCCCAAAAGCCTGCGTGAGCCTTTCTTACAGGCAACAGATAATCTGATCAACACGACAAAAGAGTATTGGCATTCTGACTGGCAGCCGCTGCGTCTGCATGGGGATTGTCATCCAGGGAATATTCTCTGGCGTGATGGCCCGCTTTTTGTCGATATGGATGATGCGCGCAATGGCCCGGCTATACAGGATCTCTGGATGTTGCTTCACGGTGATCAAAGCGAACAGCGCCTTCAGTTGGATGTTTTGCTGGAAGCATATGAAGAATTCGCTGATTTCGATGCCCGCGAACTGACATTAATTGAACCACTGCGTGCGATGCGCATGGTCTATTATCTGGCCTGGGTTGCTCGTCGCTGGGAAGATCCTGCATTTCCTAAAAGTTTTCCGTGGATGACGGATGAAGACTTTTGGCGAGGTCAGATCGCTGCTTTTAATGAGCAAATTAAGAAACTAAAGGCACCTCCTTTGCAGTTGATGCCAATGTATTGAGTATGATTAACGTCGAAGTTTAATTAATTGGAGATAGGCTTTATATGAAAAAGATATTCCTGGCACTGGTTGGTATGGTTATGGCCTTCAGTGTATCTGCGGCACAATTTTCAGATGGTGCACAGTACGTTACTTTAGATAAAACCGTTGCTAATGAGCCACAGGTACTCGAGTTCTTCTCATTTTATTGCCCACACTGTTATCAGTTTGAACAAGTCTGGCATGTATCTGACAACATCCGTAAGAACCTGCCTAAAGATGTTAAATACGCCAAATACCACGTTGAATTCCTGGGCCCGTTAGGTAAACAATTAACTCAGGCGTGGGCTGTGGCCATCGCGCTGGGTGTAGAAGATAAAGTCAGCCCGCTGATGTTTGATGCCGTGCAGAAGCAACAGTCTGTGCAGAATGCTGATGATATTCGTAAAGTCTTTATTCAGGCCGGAGTGAAAGGCGAAGATTACGATGCGGCACTAAACAGCTTCGTGGTGAAATCTCTTGTTGTACAACAAGAGAAAGCCGCCGCTGACCTGGGTCTGCAAGGCGTTCCCTCTGTATTTGTAAATGGCAAATATATGGTGAAAAACGACGGCCTTGATACTAGTTCTATGGATATGTATGTCAAACAATATTCAGATGTGATCAATTTCCTGGCGACCAAAAAATAAGAATTATCATCCCAATGCCAGCTAACAAGCTGGCATTATATCCTCTAAAAATGGATATTTTGTCTTAAGTAAAAACCTGAAATATAAATGATTTTAATTATGTTCCACTTCCGATGAATATTACTATCCACAATACCTATTAAGTTTCTATTACATCAATGTTTCACGTAAAAACTCGATAACCTGATGATAGCAGTACTTAAAATTAGAGATGATTTTTCCAATACCCTCAGCTAATCATTTCTAATAAAAACTATTCACAAACTTATCCACAGGATGATCCTTCGAGATCCCCCACAAGTTTGCAATGAATTTCCTTCGCAAGGTTCGTCTTTCCCACCGGCTATGGCATCCTTAGGGCATGTCTGATCACGAATAAAGAAGAGTTATGGCCCAGATAGCAGAAAACCCATTGATCCTGGTAGACGGTTCGTCCTACCTCTACCGCGCTTACCATGCGTTTCCCCCGTTGACGAACTCCTTGGGTGAACCGACGGGCGCGATGTATGGCGTGCTGAATATGTTGCGCAGTTTGTTGTTGCAATACACACCGAGCCATGTTGCTGTCGTGTTTGACGCGAAAGGCAAAACCTTCCGTGATGAACTGTTTGATCAGTACAAATCTCACCGCCCACCAATGCCTGATGATTTGCGTTCACAAATTGAACCTCTGCATCAGATGGTTAAAGCGATGGGATTACCGTTGCTGGTGGTGTCTGGTGTAGAAGCGGATGACGTGATTGGCACACTGGCACTCGAAGCGGAAAAGGCTGGTCATGCCGTACTGATCAGCACCGGCGACAAAGACATGGCGCAGCTGGTCACGCCGGGTGTAACGCTGATTAACACCATGAATAACGCCATCCTCGGGCCGGATGAAGTCGTTGAAAAATATGGCGTGCCTCCGGAACTGATTATCGATTTTCTGGCTCTGATGGGTGATTCCTCGGACAACATTCCAGGTGTACCGGGCGTTGGCGAGAAAACTGCACAGGCTTTATTGCAGGGGATCGGTGGGCTTGATGCGCTGTATGCCGATCTTGATAAGATTTCTACATTAAGCTTCCGTGGTTCTAAAACTATGGCAGCGAAACTGGCTGATAATAAAGACGTTGCTTACCTCTCTTACCAGCTGGCGACGATCAAAACTGACGTCAAACTGGATGTAACTTGCGACGAGCTGACAGTCTCCGAGCCGGACGCCGATAAACTTCATCAGCTGTTTGGCCGTTATGAGTTCAAGCGTTGGCTGGCCGATGTCGAATCCGGTGCCTGGCTGAGCGGTAAAAAATCGGCTGCAAAAGCGACATCTTCTGCTAAGAAAGGCGCACCCGCTGAAAATATACCTGCGGCTGAACCTGTCGAGCGTAATCAACTTACTCAGGACGGCTACGTTACGATTCTTGATCAGGACACGCTTGATCAGTGGATCGGCTACCTGAAAGCCTCAGAAGTTTTCGCATTCGATACTGAAACCGATGGTCTGGATACGCTGACGGCTAATCTGATTGGGTTATCCTTTGCGACCGAAGCGGGTAAAGCGGCTTATCTTCCCGTCGCGCATGATTATCTGGATGCGCCGTCGCAGCTGGATCGCACTGACGTACTGAAACAGCTCAAGCCTTTACTGGAAGATGAGAAGCAGTTGAAAGTCGGACAGAACCTGAAATTCGATCGCGGCATTTTGCTGCGTTATGACATCGAAATGAAAGGAATTGCGTTTGATACCATGCTCGAGTCTTACGTGCTCGACAGTGTCTCAGGTCGCCATGATATGGACAGCCTGGCGGATCGCTATCTGGGCCATAAAACGGTTGGTTTTGAAGAGATCGCTGGCAAAGGTAAAAACCAGCTGACCTTCAACCAGATTGCGCTTGAACAGGCTGCACCGTATGCGGCGGAAGATGCCGATGTCACGCTACAACTGCATCAGACTCTCTGGCCGCGTATTCAGGAAAGCGAATCGCTGAAGAAAGTATTCACCGATATCGAAATGCCTCTGGTACCGGTTCTGTCTCACATTGAGCGTACTGGTGTCCTGATAGACCAGCATATTTTAGCTGCCCATTCCAAAGAACTGGCCATCCGCCTGAATGAACTGGAAAATAAAGCGCACGAGCTGGCGGAAGAACCTTTTAACCTGTCGTCGACTAAGCAATTGCAGGCCATTTTGTATGAAAAGCAAAAGCTGCCAATATTGAAGAAAACGCCGGGTGGCGCACCTTCGACGAACGAAGAAGTGCTGGCTGAACTGGCTCTGGATTATCCACTGCCGAAAGTCATTCTGGAATATCGCGGACTGGCGAAGTTGAAATCGACTTACACCGACAAACTGCCATTAATGATCAACCCGCAATCTGGCCGTGTGCACACGTCTTATCATCAGGCTGTCACAGCGACCGGACGTCTGTCCTCCAGCGATCCGAACTTGCAAAACATTCCGGTACGTAATGATGAAGGCCGGCGTATTCGTCAGGCTTTTATTGCACCGAAAGATTACTGCATTCTGGCTGCTGACTACTCACAAATCGAATTGCGTATCATGGCGCACTTATCAAAAGATGAGGGCCTGCTAAAAGCTTTTGCGGAAGGTAAAGACATCCACCGGGCCACCGCAGCTGAAGTCTTTGGCACACCGCTGGAGAACGTCACCGGCGAGCAGCGCCGTAGTGCGAAGGCCATCAACTTCGGGCTGATTTACGGTATGAGTGCATTTGGTCTTTCGCGCCAGCTGAATATTCCGCGTAAAGAATCCCAGCGTTATATGGATCTCTATTTTGAACGTTATCCGGGCGTACTCGAATACATGGAGCGCACACGGACTCAGGCTTCGGAACAAGGCTACGTTGAAACGCTGGATGGCCGACGTCTGTATCTGCCGGATATTAAATCCAGCAATGCCATGCGTCGCAAGGGTGCTGAGCGCGCCGCAATCAATGCCCCGATGCAGGGAACGGCTGCTGACATCATCAAGCGTGCAATGATAAGCGTCGCGAACTGGCTGAAACAACCTGATGCGCCGCGTGCCAGGATTATTATGCAGGTACACGATGAACTTGTTTTTGAAGTTCACAATGACGACGTTGAGGCTGCAAGTGAGAAAATCCGCAATCTGATGGAAGCGAGTATGGAACTGGCCGTTCCGCTGAAAGTGGATGTCGGTACCGGCGAAAATTGGGATCAAGCTCACTAAGTGGATAGTTATTAAGCTTTTTTTGTAATTAAGCTACATAATTATAGGTTCAGATCATGAAGGTGATCGCATAATCCTCAATTATTGTGTAAGTAAACTACAAAAAGTTCTTTTTCCCCGTGATGAAATAGGGTAAAGTTTCTCTCGTAGGGTACAGAGGTAAGATGTTCTATCTTTCAGACCTTTTACTTCACGTAATCGGATTTGGCTGAATATTTTAGCCGCCCCAGGCATTTATGTCTGGGGCGTTTTTTATTGTGTTTTTCAGAGGAACACTGGCTAATTTTGACGTTGAACTCAGCCAGCAAGTGGAAAAGTGCAAAAAAAAACGGACGACCCAATGGCCGCCCGTGATGTTCTTAACTTACATTTTTTGCAGCGGTCTATTCACCTGAAATTTCGTCTTCCAACACTTCTGGTGGAATTTCATTGAACCAGGTGTTCAGTTTGTCATTGAGTTTATCCACACCCATCTTCTTCGGTGAAGAGAACGCTTCAACCTGGATGTCACCCATAAATTCTTTCACGGCTTCACGGACCATTTTGACCTGTGCCTGACGTGCGCCCGAGGCCAGCTTGTCGGCTTTGGTCAGCAGCAACATCACGGGTGTACCGACATCAACAGCCCACTGAATCATCTGCTGATCGAGATCTTTAAGTGGGTGACGGATGTCCATCAGCACCACCAGCCCTTTCAGCGAATTACGCATCTGCAGGTATTCGCCCAGCGAACGCTGCCATTTACGTTTCATCTCTTCCGGAACTTGCGCATAGCCATAACCTGGCAGATCGACCAGGCGGATACCCGGCTCTACTTCAAAGAGGTTGATTAATTGCGTACGGCCAGGTGTTTTACTGATACGCGCCAGGCTTTTCTGCTGGGTCAGCGTGTTTAGCGCACTGGATTTGCCGGCGTTTGAACGACCAGCAAATGCGACTTCAATGCCTGCGTCACTCGGCAGATGCCGGATATCCGGGGCGCTCAGGACGAAATGGGTCATATGATAGTTGTAAGTTTGGCTGGTCAAAACGTGCGTCTCCGTGAGGCTTGTGTATCTGGCTGACTGGCGATTATAACTGCAACTGCGCCCGGATACGTTCAGTGTTTTTACAATCCGAATGATGATGCGAAGGGACCACAGAGATGAAGGCGGGGGAAAATGGCCTTCATGATGTAAGACATTTGCTATTCATAATGCGGGTTATTTCGCTTATTGTGTCGCCGTATTTTCTAATTCACTTTAGATTCAATGCGATAAGAATAAAGCACAGTCTGTAAGCGTAAGACGGCAGCGCAGTATCTTGAGCCTTTGCGGCGATAGGGTAAAGTATTTCTTACGCAATGAAGGCAAGAATGGATACACGGACGATAAGAGCCTTCAAGGAATACAGGAAATGCAGGGCGCTTTAAGGATGAACGGGGCTGGAGGCCCTGAAAGGCAAAGGAAAAACCGGGAAGTTGACGCTATACAGGGAAAGTGTTTGATGGATATCCTTCGCATGAAGGAAAGAAAAAGGCAGCAAGGTCCACTTGCTGCCTTTTTTCTTTGGTCGCTTTCTGCTAGATTCCGCCGCAAATCTATACTAAATGTACACACCTAAGAGCAGAAGCCATGAAACAGCCAGCGAAAGCCCCGCGCGCCAATACCGCGACAGCTAAACCGAAGAGAAAAAAGAATCGCGTCGAGCTCGATATTGAAGCGCGCGAACGCAAGCGTGACAACCGCCGCCGCGGCCGTAAGGCGGGTTCCCGTGCGAACCCTGATGCAAACCAAAACCAGAGCGGCGCAGCAGCGAAAAAAACCGATCCGCGCATTGGCAGTAAAAAAGCCGTGCCATTGATCGTTGAAACCGTCATGAACAATGCACCTAAAGCGAAGAAAGCCGCGCAGCCAGTGCAAGATCCGAAACCAAAAATGACGCCGGAAGAAGAACTGACGTTGCTGGAAAATGATCAACGCCTGGATGGTTTGCTGGATCTTATCGATGACGGCAAAGCACTGAGCGCTGAAGATCAGGCGTATGTTGATCAGACTTTGGACCGTATCGACGTTCTGATGGAATTGCTGGGTATCGAACTTGGTGATGACGAAGATGATGAAGAAGAAAAGAACGAAGACATGATGCAGCTGCTCAAGCGCGGGAACCCGACAGACGGTTTCTAAGCCATGAGCTGGGTCATTCCGGCAATAGCCTTACTCTTTGCGTGTTATCTGCTTTGGTTATTCGGTAAACTATGGCGGTTATCGAAAACCAAAGCACGTTTGCGCAGAGCGACCTTTGCACGGCAGGCCAAAAGCCTGCCGGTAAGGCGAACCGGCAGCATCCGACGCCGGAAGGAGTGAGTTACCCATGTCAGAACAGACCACCGTCTGGGATTTAGCGCTGATCCAGAAGTACAACTACTCTGGCCCGCGATATACGTCCTACCCAACAGCACTTGAATTCAGCGAAAGCTACGATAATACAGCCTTTGAAAAAGCCGCTGCCCGTTTTCCCGATCGTTCACTCTCGCTGTATGTGCACATTCCTTTCTGCCATAAGCTCTGCTACTTCTGCGGTTGCAACAAGCTAGTCACCCGCCAGCAGCATAAAGCCGAAGAATACCTGAACGTACTTGAAAAAGAGATCCGCCACCGTGCGCCGCTCTTTAAGGACCGTCACGTCAGTCAACTCCATTGGGGTGGTGGTACTCCCACTTATCTGACTAAAGCCCAGATAAGCCGTCTGATGGCCCTTCTGCGGGAACATTTCACGCTCATGCCGGATGCGGAAATGTCGCTGGAGCTTGATCCGCGTGAAATCGAGCTGGATGTACTGGATCACCTGCGCAGTGAAGGGTTCAATCGTCTGAGCATGGGCGTGCAGGATTTCAATAAAGAAGTGCAGCTTCTGGTTAACCGTGAGCAGGACGAAGACTTCATTTTTGCTCTGATCAAACGCGCGCGCGCGCTGGGTTTTAACTCGACCAATATCGACCTCATTTACGGCCTGCCAAAACAAACCGCCGAAAGTTTTGCCTATACACTGCAACGCGTCGCCGCGCTGAGCCCCGATCGCCTTAGCGTATTCAACTATGCCCACATGCCAAAACTTTTCGCAGCCCAACGCAAAATCAAAGATGCCGATTTGCCTGGTGCGGAAGAGAAGCTGAAAATCCTGCAGGAAACCATCAGTTCACTGACAGAATCCGGCTACTGCTTTATCGGGATGGATCACTTTGCCCGCCCGGATGACGAACTGGCGATTGCGCAGCGCGAAGGCAAGTTACACCGCAATTTTCAGGGTTACACTACGCAGGGCGACAGCGATTTACTGGGTATGGGCGTTTCCGCCATTAGCATGCTGGGCGATACCTATGCGCAGAACGAGAAAGACCTGAAAACCTATTATGCACGTGTAGAAGAGCAGGGGGATGCGTTGTGGCGGGGGCTGGAAATGACTGATGATGACTGCCTGCGCCGTGATGTGATCAAAGCGTTGATCTGCCATTTCGAGCTGGATTTTGCAGGTATCGAGAAACGTTACAGCATTCAGTTCAATAAGTACTTTGCCGAAGACTTAGCCTTGCTGGCGCCGCTGGCGGCGGATGGGCTGATAGAAGTGGACGAGAAACATATTCAGGTCACGCCGCGCGGACGCTTACTGATCCGCAATATTTGTATGTGTTTTGATATCTATCTGCGCCGCCAGGTGCGCCAGCAGCAATTCTCCCGAGTTATCTGATCTTCAAACTCACCGTTCTCTGCAAATAAAAACAGCCGCTTTTGCGGCTGTTTTGCTTTAGGGCGCAAAAGTTATTCCATGCCCAGCTCTTTCAGTTTACGCGTCAGAGTATTGCGTCCCCAGCCCAGTAAACGGGCCGCTTCCTGCTTGTGCCCTTGCGTATGGCGTAGTGCAGTAGTCAGCAAAGTGCGTTCCATTTCAGGCTGTGCTTCTGACAACAGGTTTTGATGACCGGAACGTAAGGCGCGGTCCGCCCACTGAGCCAGCAGCGTTGCCCAGCTGTCTGGCAAACTCTGTCCGCCCGCTTCGGGCGCCGAGGTTTCAAACAGCTCGCTCGGCAAGTCCTGAATCAGCACTTCCTGACCGGCCGCCATTACGGTTAACCAGCGACAGGTATTCTCCAGCTGGCGCACGTTACCTTGCCATGGCAGACGCGTCAGCGCAGTTTCTGTTTCCGGATGCAGATTCTTCGCTTCTACGCCCAGCTCCTTCGCGGCAACTTGCAGGAAATAGCGTGCCAGACGCGGAATATCTTCACGACGTTCACGCAGCGGTGGCAAATGCACGCGGATCACATTCAGACGGTGGAACAAATCTTCACGGAATTTGCCTTCCTGAACCCGGAGTTCCAGATTCTGGTGTGTCGCTGCGATGATTCGCACATCGACTTTCACCGGTGCATAACCACCGACGCGGTAGAACTGACCGTCTGCCAGCACGCGCAGCAGGCGGGTTTGTACGTCGAGCGGCATATCGCCAATTTCATCGAGGAACAGCGTGCCGTTATCGGCCTGCTCAAAACGCCCCTGGCGAACAGTATTCGCGCCGGTAAATGCGCCTTTCTCGTGGCCGAACAGTTCTGACTCGATCAGGTCTTTCGGGATTGCGGCCATATTCAACGCGATAAAAGGGGCTTTAGCACGTGGGCTGTGGCGGTGAAGAGCATGGGCGACCAGTTCTTTACCTGTACCGGATTCGCCGTTGATCAGAACGCTTATCGACGAGCGGGACAAGCGGCCGATGATGCGGAAAACATCTTGCATGGCTGGCGCTTCGCCAATTATGTCAGCCGTCGGACCGCTGGCGGGCTGCGTACGGGCAGGTTGTTGTTGTTCCTGATAATGGCTGATGGCGCGTTCAACCAGCGCTACAGCTTCATCAATGTCGAACGGTTTTGGCAGATAATCAAACGCACCTTGCTGATAAGCGCTGACAGCGGCATCGAGATCGGAATGCGCTGTCATTATGATGACCGGAAGCATCGGGTGGCGCTGTTTAATCTGTTTCAGCAGCGCTAAACCGTCCATGCCAGGCATGCGGATATCTGATAACAAAACGTCAGGGGTTTGAGTCGCAATGGCTTCCAGCACTTCATTACCGCTGTCAAACGTCGTGCAGTGTAAACCTGCTCCAGTGAGCGCACGTTCAAGTACCCAGCGGATGGAGCTATCGTCATCGACGATCCAGACTATCCCTCGTTGCATAAGAACCTCACTGGCGAATAGGCAGGAAAACCGAGAATTCGGTGTGTCCTGGCCAACTGTTAAATTCAACTTTACCCGAATGCTGATCAATCAAACTGCGCGCGATGGACAGACCCAAACCGGTGCCTCCTTCGCGACCACTGACCATGGGGTAAAAAAGGGTGTCCTGCAAATGGGCCGGTACGCCGGGGCCGTCATCTTCAATATCGATACGGGCCGCCAGACGATAACGCACACCATGTAACGTGATCTGGAAAGCAGTGCGCGTACGCAATGTAATTGTCCCGCCTTCTTCCCCGAGTGCCTGCAGGGCATTGCGGGTGATGTTCAACAAAATCTGTTCAATCTGATCGGGGTCGTGTGCCAGTTCTGGCAGGCTTGGGTCGTAATCCCTGACCAGCTGAACATTGTCCGGCTTCTCCATCGACACCAGCTGGCAAACACGTTCTGCAACCTGATGAATACTTTGCGTCACGTGCTGGCTTGGCCGCTGTGGCCCCAGCAATCGGTCAACCAGATTACGCAGGCGGTCGGCCTGCTCAATAATGACTTTGGTGTATTCCAGTAGCGCCGGATCAGGGAGCGCTCTTGATAACAACTGAGCCGCGCCACGCAATCCACCGAGCGGATTTTTAATCTCATGCGCCAGACCGCGGATTAAATCACGCGCGGCAACTTGTTGAGCATGCTGCAATTGTTCCTGGCTCAGCCTGCGCTGATTATCCATTGGGGCCAGTTCCACCAATATGAAACCTTCCGGCAGCATCTGCGCGGTCAGTGACAGCACATGCGCGCGGCCATCCACCACCAGTGTCACTTCGCTGTCTGTAAAGCCCTGTCCGGCCATCAGACTTTCACGCATCAACTCGATATTCAGCGAAAAATATCCCACCAGCTCTGGCAAAGGTGTGCCAAAAAGTTTGCGGGAACTTTGCGCCAGCAGCTGCTGAGCCGCCGGGTTGGCGTAATGCACCGCCAAATCGTCGTCCAACAACAGAACGCTGTTGATTAAGGAATTGAGGATCTGCCCAGCATCGGGCAGTTTGCCAGTTGCCATACCGCAGTCTCCCGCACCTGAGGGTGCATTTTATCTCGTTACCCGGCGAATTCACGGGTCAGAGGGGTTAAGCAGGAAAGAGTGTGGAGAAAAAAGCCCATCCGGAGATGGGCTGAAAGTTTCCACGGCAACAAATTAAATCGTCTTACTTAATTTTGACGCTGAAGGTTTCTCACTACCTGACCTTCAGTCGGGTATTACGTTCAGCGCCAGCCAGAAGACGGACGCTGAGTTCAGCTCTAACCCAAAGGGTAGAGGCTGATTTATTAAACGCTGTAGTACAGTTCGAACTCAACCGGGTGCGGAGTCATACGAACGCGATCCATCTCTTCTTTACGCAAAGCAATGTAAGCATCGATTGCATCATCAGTGAACACGCCGCCACGGGTCAGGAACTCGCGGTCTTCGCTCAGGCAGTTCATTGCTTCTTCCAGTGAACCTGCAACTTTTGGAATTTCTGCTTCTTCTTCCGGTGGCAGGTCATACAGGTTTTTATCCATCGCATCACCAGGATGGATTTTGTTGATGATACCGTCGACGCCAGCCATCATCAGTGCAGCGAACGCCAGATATGGGTTAGCCGCTGGATCAGGGAAACGTGCTTCGATACGCATCGCTTTAGGGCTTGATACGTGAGGAATACGGATGGATGCAGAACGGTTACGCGCAGAATACGCCAGCATGACTGGTGCTTCGTAGCCCGGGACCAAACGCTTATAGGAGTTTGTGGTCGGGTTAGCGTAGGCGTTGATCGCTTTAGCATGCTTAATGATACCGCCGATGTAGAACAGTGCCATTTCAGACAGGCCACCGTATTTGTCGCCAGAGAACAGGTTGTTACCGTTCTTGAACAAAGACATATGGCAGTGCATACCGGAACCGTTATCGCCAAACATTGGTTTTGGCATAAAGGTCGCGGTTTTACCAAATGCGTGAGCCACGTTGTGAACCACGTATTTGTAGATTTGGATTTCGTCAGCTTTCTTGGTCATGGTGTTGAAGCGGGTTGCCACTTCGTTCTGACCAGCGGTTGCTACTTCGTGGTGGTGAGCTTCAACAACCAGGCCCATTTCTTCCATGGTCAGACACATGGTAGAACGCAGGTCCTGAGAGGAGTCGACCGGAGGAACCGGGAAGTAGCCGCCTTTTACTGCAGGACGGTGGCCTTTGTTGCCGCCTTCGTATTTGGTCGCAGAGTTCCATGCGCCTTCGATATCATCGATAGCCACGTGAGAACCGGAGATGCTGCTGCCGAAACGTACATCATCAAACAGGAAGAATTCTGGCTCTGGCCCGAACAGAACGGTGTCCGCGATGCCGGAAGCACGCAGGAAATCTTCAGCACGCTTGGACGTTGAACGTGGGTCACGGTCATAACCTTGCAGCGTTGTTGGCTCAAGGATATCGCAACGAATGATCAGTGTGGTTTCTTCAAAGAATGGGTCCAGAACAGCAGTGCTGGCATCTGGCATCAGAACCATGTCAGATTCGTTAATGCCTTTCCAGCCACCGATTGAAGAGCCATCGAACATTTTGCCTTCTTCGAAGAAGTCGGCGCTAACCTGGTGTGCAGGAATGGTGACGTGCTGTTCTTTGCCTTTGGTATCAGTGAAACGTAAATCTACGAATTTCACTTCATGCTCATTCAGCATCGTCAAAACGTGTTCAGCGGACATACTAGTTCTCCCGAATTTCTCATTATCGTCGTGGAACGAATAACCATTTTTGGTCTTTAGTTGGAAATAACAGCCTTACTGGAACTGGCGTGTGGCCTAAACAGCACTATTATTGTCTGATAAGACTCTTTTCACCCTGCAAAAGGTATAGCGAAAACTGTGCCAACTTTGAGAAAATGCAAACAACGCCATTTTACAGGGCTTTTGCTCTCAATAAGTATGCACCATAACGGAGTTTATGCACTACAATGGTGCTAATCGTGAGATGCAAAGCACCAAAGTGGTGCGTCATATTGGTTCAGTGTTCTTTTTGCACCGTGAAAGGGATCACAAAGTAACCATCCTTAAGTTGTTTCAACAAGATCCTTGTGATCTTGTTTAGAACCTCGCTTAATACGTGTACAATAGCGCGCTATTTCTAATGCCTGAGGCAAAGCTGTGATCGAAAATTTGCGTAACATCGCCATTATTGCCCACGTTGACCATGGTAAAACCACCCTGGTCGACAAACTGCTGCAACAATCCGGTACTTTCGGAGAACGTGTTGAAGCTACCGAGCGCGTAATGGACTCCAACGATTTGGAGAAAGAGCGTGGGATTACCATCCTCGCAAAAAACACCGCCATTAATTGGAAAGACTACCGCATCAACATCGTGGATACCCCAGGACACGCCGACTTCGGCGGTGAGGTTGAACGTGTGATGTCAATGGTCGACTCGGTGCTGCTGGTTGTGGATGCAATGGATGGCCCAATGCCGCAAACCCGCTTCGTGACTAAAAAAGCCTTCGCTAATGGTCTGAAGCCGATCGTGGTAATCAACAAGGTTGACCGCCCTGGCGCGCGTCCTGACTGGGTTGTTGATCAGGTCTTCGACCTGTTCGTAAACCTGGATGCAACCGACGAACAACTCGATTTCCCAATCATCTATGCATCTGCATTGTTGGGTATTGCGGGTACCGACCATAACGATATGGCCGAAGACATGACTCCGCTGTACCAGGCGATCGTTGACCACGTATCTCCGCCACAAGTTGAGATGGAAGCACCTTTCCAGATGCAAATCTCTCAGCTGGACTACAACAACTACGTTGGCGTTATCGGCATCGGCCGTATCAAGCGTGGTACGGTTAAGCCTAACCAACAGATCACTGTGATCGACAGCGAAGGCAAAACCCGTAACGGTAAAGTCGGTAAAGTTCTGACCCATATGGGCCTTGAGCGTATCGAAGCGACCGTTGCTGAAGCGGGCGATATCATCGCGATCACAGGCCTTGGCGAGCTGAACATTTCCGACACTATTTGTGACCCGGCAAATGTTGAAGCACTGCCAGCGCTGAGCGTTGATGAACCAACCGTAACCATGTACTTCTGCGTTAACACCTCTCCGTTCTGTGGTAAAGAAGGCAAGTATGTGACTTCCCGTCAGATCCTTGATCGTCTGAACAAAGAGCTGGTGCACAACGTGGCACTGCGTGTTGACGAAACTGAAGATGCTGATGCATTCCGCGTTTCAGGCCGTGGTGAACTTCACCTGTCGGTTCTGATCGAAAACATGCGTCGCGAAGGCTTCGAGCTGGCGGTTTCCCGTCCTAAAGTAATCAACCGTAAAATCGATGGCCGCATGCAAGAGCCATTCGAAAACGTGACACTGGATATCGAAGAGCAACATCAGGGTTCTGTTATGCAGGCCATGGGTGAGCGTAAAGGCGATGTCAAAGACATGATCCCAGACGGCAAAGGTCGTATCCGTCTTGATTACCTGATCCCGGCACGTGGTCTGATCGGCTTCCGTACTGAATTCATGACCATGACTTCAGGTACCGGTCTGCTGTACTCCACATTCAGCCACTACGATGATGTTCGTCAGGGCGAAATCGGTCAGCGTCAGAACGGCGTGCTGATTTCTAACGGTCAGGGTAAAGCAGTTGCGTTCGCACTGTACAGCCTGCAGGACCGCGGCAAATTGTTCCTGGGCCATGGCGCAGAAGTGTATGAAGGCCAGATCATCGGTATTCACTCACGTTCTAACGACCTGACAGTGAACTGTCTGACCGGTAAGAAACTGACCAACATGCGTGCGTCCGGTACTGACGAAGCAACGACTCTGGTTCCTGCTATCAAAATGTCTCTGGAGCAAGCTCTGGAATTCATCGATGATGACGAACTGGTCGAAGTGACTCCTCTGTCTGTACGTATTCGTAAACGTCACCTGACCGAGAATGATCGTAAACGTGCGATGCGTGGTCCTAAAGAAGCGTAATCTTCTTTCGCGTAAGCCGTTACACAGAAACAGGGTGCCTTTGGTATCCTGTTTTTTTTATGTTTTTTTTCAGCCCCTGCGCGGCCATCCCGCAATTCTGTTACTGTTCAGCTGTACGTTTTACCGCTAAAGTTAACAGTCATCTTTGAAATCAGGAGCGTGCAATGCTGTACATTTTTGATATGGGAAACGTCATTATTGATATTGATTTCAAACGTGTTCTTGGCGTGTGGAGCAATTTCAGCGGAACGCCGCTTGCGTCGCTAACTGAGCGGTTCTCAATGGGCGAAGTCTTCCAGAAGCACGAACGGGGTGAAATCAGCGACGAAGAGTTTGCCAATGAGCTTTGCCATGAGATGGGCATCGCGCTGAGCTTCGAACAGTTCAGCCTTGGCTGGCAATCGGTATTTGTTGGCTTACGCCCTGAGGTGATTGAGATCTTCAAAACCCTGCGTCAGCAAGGGCAACGCGTCGTGGTGCTATCAAACACAAATCGACTGCACCTGGATTTCTGGCCGCAAAACTACCCTGAAATTGAAGCCAATACCGACGCCATTTATCTCTCGCAGAACATCGGGATGCGAAAACCTGAGCCGGGTATTTTTCAGCATGTGCTGGCGCAAGAAGGTGTCACCGCGGGTGAAGCTGTGTTCTTTGATGATGTGATCGAAAATATCGAAGCGGCGCGTGCCGTGGGAATTGAATCCGTGTGGGTGGAAGATAATCAGACAGTACCGAAGTACTTTTCCTGAAGGATGTTGTGATGCAAAAACGGGCGCTGAGCCACTACCCGAAATCATGCTGGAAATTTACGCGCCTGCTTCTGCGGCGTTCAGATAAAGATGGCCTGACGCTTCTGGCGGGCCATTTAGCCTATGTATCCTTGCTTTCTCTTGTGCCGCTGATTGCGGTGGTCTTTTCGTTGTTCGCCTTATTCCCGGTCTTTTCGGATATCAGCGCGCAGCTCAAAACCTTTATTTTCTCTAACTTCATGCCTGCGACCGGCAATACCATCCAGCGTTATCTCGAACAGTTTGTGGCGAACTCCAGCAAAATGACCGCCGTGGGCACCTGCGGCTTAATTGTTACCGCGCTGCTTTTGATAGCCTCGGTAGACAGCGTACTGAACAAAATCTGGGACAGCAAAACCAAACGCCCAATCGTGTTCTCCTTCGCCGTGTATTGGATGGTTCTTACGCTCGGGCCTATCCTGCTGGTCGCCAGCGTGGCTATCAGCTCCTATTTGCTTTCGTTGAACTGGCTGAATATCAGCGGCGTACATTCGCTGATTGACCATGCTTTGCGCATTCTGCCACTGCTGATTTCGTGGATATCTTTCTGGCTGTTGTATCAGGTCGTACCGACGGTCAGAGTACCGGCGAAAGATGCGCTGATTGGTGCGCTCTTCTCTGGTGCATTATTTGAATTAAGTAAGAAAATCTTTGCTTTATATATCCAGCTCTTCCCGTCATATCAGCTGATTTATGGCGTTCTGGCGGTGATCCCAATATTATTTCTTTGGGTCTATGTCAGCTGGTGTATCGTGCTTTTGGGGGCAGAAATCACCGTGACGCTCGGCGAGTTTCGTTCCCTGAGAAAATTGCAGTCTGCTCAAGATGTGGTTGCAGAATAATCAGTCAGAAGGATTTTTATGATTGCGTTAATTCAGCGGGTGTTAAATGCCAGCGTCACCATTGATGGCGACGTCTGCGGTGAGATCGGGCCGGGATTATTGGTATTACTGGGTGTTGAGCAGGGCGATGATGAGCAAAAAGCCAAACGCCTGTGTGATCGGGTGATCGGGTACCGGATATTCGGTGACGAGAACGACAAAATGAACCTTAACGTCCAGCAGGCGGAAGGGAGCGTTCTGGTTGTGTCGCAGTTTACGCTGGCAGCAGATACGCAAAAAGGTATGCGTCCCGGTTTCTCACGCGGCGCGGAGCCGCAGGAAGCCGACCGTTTGTATCAGTATTTCTGCGGGCAGTGCCGTGAAAAAGGTATCGCTACCGAAACTGGCCGATTTGCTGCGGATATGAAAGTGGCGCTGGTGAACGACGGGCCGGTGACCTTCTGGCTACAAGTCTGATCGAAAAGGCATAAACGCCGGAGAGAATACAATTATGTATCACCTGAGAGTACCGACGACCGAAAAAGAACTGGCCGACTATTACCGATTTCGCTGGGAAATGCTGCGCAAGCCTTTGCGACAGCCCGAAGGTTCAGAGCGTGATGCGTACGATTCCATTGCGCATCATCAGATGGTGGTGGATGAGCAGGGTAATCCGGTCGCTGTAGGCCGGTTATACATTAATGCCGACAACGAGGCCTCAATCCGCTTCCTGGCTGTTGACCCCGACGTACAGGATAAAGGGCTGGGAACGCTGGTTGCGATGACCCTGGAGTCTGTGGCGCGTCAGGAAGGTGTTAAACGCGTGGTGTGTAGTGCCCGCGAAGACGCCGTAGAGTTTTTTGCCAAACTGGGCTTTATCAATCAGGGTGAAATCACCACGCCGCAAACCACCCCTGTGCGCCACTTCCTGATGATTAAACCTGTCGAAACTCTGGATGATATTCTCCACCGCCCCGACTGGTGCGGTCAGCTGCAACAAGCCTGGTATGATCATATCCCACTCAGCGAAAAAATGGGCGTGCGTATCAGCCAGTACACCGGCCAGCGGTTTGTTACCACGATGCCGGAGAACGGCAATCAGAATCCGCACCACACACTGTTTGCAGGCAGCTTATTCTCTCTTGCGACGCTGACCGGCTGGGGGCTGATTTGGTTGCTGCTTCGTGAACGTCATCTTGGCGGCACGATTGTGCTGGCAGATGCCCATATCCGCTACAGTTCGCCGGTGACCGGCAGACCTCGCGCGGTGGCCGACCTCGGTTCCGTCAGTGGCGATCTGGACAGGCTGGCGCGTGGTCGAAAAGCGCGCGTGCAGCTGGAAGTCAATTTGTACGGCGATGAAGCTGAGGGCGCAGTGTTTGAAGGCACCTATCTGGTCTTGCCTGCAGCGCCTGGCGCTCCGCTGGAACCCGAAATTAACTGAGTGATTTTGTGGCACTAAAAGCCCATAAAAAAGCACCGCGATGGCGGTGCTTTTTCGTTTCAGGCCGGATTATTGCGTTACATCGCCGGTAACCAACCCGTTCACCATTCTCTGATTGATGACCTGACCGTTACCGCCGTTAACCCCAAGGGTGCCGTTCAGCGTCGGTTTGAAATCCACATTGGCTGGCATCTGCCCTTGCAGATTGAGCTGCATGTTGGCGTTACCGTCCAGCGCCAGATGCGGCCATCCCCAGTTTTCCAGCTGATTAGCGGGTACGGCGCGTCCGGTCATTTTCACCGAGAACTGGCGCTGTGGTTGCTGATCCACCGTCCCCGTAGCTTCCACCAATCCTTCTTTAGTGAATGCGCTAAGCTCTGAAATATTCACCTGACGGTCATTGGCCTCCAGTGTAATGGAAGGGCGACGCACGTCGTTGCGGTTGAATGTCGCTTCGCTCGCGTTCAGATTCAGCTTACCATTCCAGATCCCCCACTGATGATTGCGCGCCAGCAGTAAATTGTTACCCAGCCCGTCCAGTGCCGTCAGCTGGAAGGGAAACTGTGGATCGATATCAATGATCAGGTTCCGGTTGGCAATAAACCGGCCAACCGAGATTTCAGCCAGTGAATCTGGCAGGGGTTGTAACCAGAGCTGTCTCCAGTTTTGTGGCAGCGTATATTCCAGACCTGCGACAGAAAGCTCATCAAGTTGCAGGCGTTTGTTGGCGCGGAGCCAGTTGCCGGTGGTACGCAACAGACTACGCTCCCAGCGAGCGGTGGCTTGTTTGATTGAAATACCCTGCGGCGTCAGGTCTAGATTGAGGATCGGATCCTGAATATGCAGATTGCCGTTGATCATGTCGGTGGCGCTAAGGGAGATTTCGCCGTCATCGCTCTGCCAGTTGCCTTTTTCCAGCGTCACATCCTTTACGGAAAGATCGACATCGCTGAAAGCCCAGTCAGTACCCTGCAAACGGGCGTCGATCAGATCAAACCGTTCGAGGGTGACTTTTGGCAACGTCTGGAAATCATCGAAAAACTCAGAAAGTGATTTGGACGTTTGCAGACGTACATTGCTAAGACGCAGATTTTCAATATTCCAGCTGCCATCATTCGCCTGAGTGGCTTTGCCGGTGAGCTGACCGCGCGCCAGATCGCCGCCGAAATTACTCAGTGTGAGGATTTTATTATTAAGGTTGCCCTGAATCAGGACGTTCTCTGCGGGAAGCCCGTTGACGGTTAAGTTCGCTGCGCTCAGCTGAAAATCAGCTTTATCGCCCAGCAACTGGTGGGGTTGTGGTTGCCACGGCGAAATTCCGGCATTGATTTGCTGACCCTGAATCTCCAGCCCTGCGGTGTTCCCAGTCAGTGCCATTTTGCTCAGTTGCAGCGTATTGGCCTGCAACGGCAGGTTCAAGGCGGAAGGGCTGATGTTCAGGCGTCCGTTGACCAGCACGACGCGGTCGAAGTAGTGCGGTTCAGTAATCTGACGCCAGCTTAAATCGAGATCGACTTCACCGGCGCTGAGAGTTTCAGGCTGATTTTTCTGTCCAAAAATGACGTTGGTCAGCGTAATTCGCCCCGGCGTTGACCAGTCATGGTCCACTTTTTCGACGGCGAGCCGGTAATCACTGTTATTCGTGACCCAGGCACTGAGCTTGCCTGCTGCCCAGCGGGTCTGTAATAGAACGTAAACCAGCACAATCGCCAGTACCAGAAGCAGGACGAACGTCAGCAAAACTTTACCGATAAATCTCATCGTCTGGGGCCTGTAGCGTTAATTAGGGATAAAGGTTCTCTGTTTATGCCGCAAACAGCGAATTTTCTCAACAGCTTAGCAGACTGGAGACAATAAAAAGCGGCAGGGGTTCCAGACCACCTGCCGCTGTTGCATGCCTATTACAGTCGGTTATGACTTTTCGTGAGGGAAAACCAGATTCAGAACAATCGCCGTAATCCCGCCTGCTGCAATCCCGGAGGACAACAGAGTTTTGATCCAATCTGGCGCGAATTGCAGGATCAATGGTTGCTGGGACACACCCATGCCGACTGCCAGGGATAACGCCATGATCATAATTGCGCGGCGGTTCAGACGTTCACGGGAAACTATACGTACACCAGAAGCGGCGATGGTACCGAACATCACGATGGTCGCACCGCCGAGAACAGGCTCAGGAATGTGCTGAACGAATCCGGCAACCGCAGGGAAAAGCCCCAGCACGATCAGCATCAGCGCCACCACAAACCCAACGTAACGGCTGGCGACGCCGGTCAGTTGGATCACACCGTTATTTTGGCCGAAGCATGAGTTCGGGAAGGTATTAAACACCGCAGAGAGCATTGAGTTCAGGCCGTTGGCGAGCACGCCGCCTTTGATACGCTTCATGTACAGCGGGCCGCTGACAGGTTGCTCGGAAACGTCGGAGGTCGCAGTGATATCACCGATAGTTTCCAGCGAAGTGACCATAAAGATCAGCATCAGCGGGATCAGAAGATTCCAGTCAATCCCCAGACCGTAGTAAAGAGGCGTCGGGAACGTGATCCAGCTGGTTTGCGTCGGGGCCGCCACGGTCGGCAACATCCCCATCATCCATGCGGCCAGATAGCCCACCGCCATCGCAATAACCAAAGAAGCCACGCGCAGGTAAGGGTTACGCTGACGGTTGAGCAGAATAATTACCACCAGAACGACGGCGGCCAGCATCAGGTTTTTCGGCGCGCCAAAGGTGTGGTCGCTCATCGCGGCATATCCGCCGCCAATAGATGTCAGACCTACCTGAATAAGCGACAGGCCAATAATCATCACTACAATCCCGGAGACCAGCGGGGTGATTACGCGGCGGGCAAGATGCAGGAAGCGGGAAAGAATGATTTCAGTACAGGACGCCAGCATCAATGTTCCGAATAGCGCGGCCATCATGGTCGGCACATCAGCGCCGCCATTTTTCAACGCCAGCCCGCCCATTATTAACGGCGATACAAAGTTAAAGCTGGTGCCTTGAATGGAAAGCAGCCCAGAGCCCACCGGACCCCAGGTTTTAATTTGCAAAATGGAAGCCAGACCAGAGGCAAACAGCGACATGCTGATGATGTGCTGGGTGTCCTGCGCGGGGAGTCCCAATGCCTGACAAATAAGTAATGCCGGGGTGATCACGGCAACGAACATCGCCAGCAAGTGCTGACAGGCGGCAAATAACGTCTGAGGAATTGGAGGACGGTCTTCTAGCCGGTAAATCAGTTCACTTTTAGTCTGGCGGGAAAGGTCGGATTGCTGTGTTTCTTGTTCTGCGGTTTGCGTACTCATGTTGTGGCATTCCAATAAGCGGCAAAGCGGGCATTTTTATTGAAATCGACAATAAAAGCAATCGTTTGCTAACACAGATTTGTCGCCATTAATTTGAGTTAATGGATTTGTTAAGGTCTGTTTTTCTTGCTTAATTCAGTGTTAATGACTTCTAATTCCCCCTCCTGGAAAAAATACTGAAGTGAAAAAGATATAACTCGATAATTTTATTGGATTTATTACAAAATGGAGTTCGTGAATGATTCAGCTCGATACCTACGGCACGCTGGTGGCTGCCACGCTGGTTCTCCTTTTAGGGCGTAAATGCGTCCAGTCGATTAATTTCTTAAAAAAATACACTATTCCAGAACCTGTCGCGGGCGGTTTGCTGGTTGCCGTTATGCTGCTGATCGCCAACCGGTTTTTGGGTTGGGAAATCGGCTTTGATATCTCGTTAAAAGAGCCGTTGATGCTGGCATTCTTCGCCACCATCGGTCTTAACGCGAATCTTGCCAGCCTGCGCTCTGGCGGAAAAAGCCTGATACTGATGGTGTTTGTCGTCGTCGGATTGTTGTTGCTGCAAAACGTTATTGGCATAGTCATGGCGAAAATGCTGGGGATGGATCCGCTGATGGGGCTGCTGGCTGGTTCCGTTACGCTGTCCGGCGGTCATGGTACTGGTGCGGCGTGGAGCAAGGTGTTCATCGAACGCTATGGCTTTGAGAATGCCACCGAAGTGGCGATGGCCTGTGCAACATTCGGGTTGGTGCTCGGCGGCATTATTGGCGGGCCGGTGGCGCGTTATCTGGTGAGCCACTCTTCTACGCCTAATGGCTCGCTTGATGATTCAGCTGATCCGAGCGCATTCGAAAAACCTGCGATTGGTCGCATGATCACGCCGCTGGTGCTGGTGGAGACGATTGCGCTGATCGCCATTTGTCTGAGTGCTGGCACTCGTATTTCCGAACTACTGCATGGCTCCGCTTTCGAAATTCCGACTTTTGTCTGCGTGCTGTTTGTCGGCGTGATCCTGAGTAATCTTCTGGCATGGCTGGGTTTTTACCGCGTATTTGATCGCGCGGTATCGGTGCTGGGTAACGTCAGCCTCTCACTGTTTCTGGCGATGGCATTGATGAGCCTGAAACTTTGGGAAATGGCGTCACTGGCATTGCCGATGATGGCCATCCTGCTCGTTCAGACCATCGCGATGGCGCTTTACGCGATTTTCGTCACCTATCGCGTGATGGGCAAAAACTACGATGCAGCAGTGCTGGCGGCTGGGCACTGCGGATTTGGTCTGGGCGCAACGCCAACGGCGATTGCCAATATGCAGGCGATCACTAACCAGTTCGGCCCTTCGCATCTGGCATTTTTAGTTGTTCCTATGGTCGGCGCATTCTTCCTTGATATCGCCAATGCGATCGTCATTAAACTGTTCCTGATGTTGCCGGTCTTCCCGGCGATTTCATAAACGTTTTTGCCAAAGCGGGCACAAAAACCAATGTTTTTGTGCCCGCTTGATCATTTCAAATCTGCTTAATTCACTGCGTCAGCTTGCTCGGTAAAGACTTTTTCAGCTTCCGCTGCTTTCTCCTGTGCCAGTAACTGCTTCTCGTAGACTTTGAAGAACGGGTAGTAAATCACCATAGACAGTGCCATCAGCATGATGACCAAAATCGACACTTTGAAATCCCAACCCATCGCCCAGGCTGCGCCAATTGGCGCCGGGGACGTCCACGGAACCAGTGAGATCATGTGCGGCAGAAGATCCGTTGAAACGGCAAGATAAGCAATCACTGCATTAACCATCGGAGCTAACAGGAACGGGATGAAAAATACCGGATTCATTACGATTGGAGTGCCGAAGATCACCGGCTCGTTAATGTTGAAGCAGCTCGGCACCAGACTGAGTTTCCCCATGGTACGCAGATGCGCCGACTTACTTCGGCAAAACAGCAGGACCAGCCCGATTGTCGCGCCAGAACCGCCAATGACGATCAGGAAATTCCAGAATGCCTCGGTCATGATGTGCGTCATTGGCAATCCGGCCGCTAGCGCGGTCTGATTCAGCCCGAGATTAGTCAGCCAGAATGCCTGCAACATTCCCGAGACAATCGCCGAACCGTGGATCCCGGCGAACCACAACAAATGACAAATCAGCACCGCCACCAGAACGGCCGGAAGCGAGTCAGCGGCGGAAATCAGCGGCTCAAACAGTGCCATAATGGCCTGCGGCAGCAGCATATCGAAGCCCGCCTGCACCAGCAAACTGATCGGGAACAGCGTTATTATCACGGCAATAATCGGGATCAGCAGATCAAACGAATGTTTTATGTTTGAAGGCACCTGCTCGGGAAGGCGTATGCCGATATTGTATTTCTTCAGCAACCGCGTCAGTTCGGTGACATATATTGCGACCAATATGGCAGTGAAAATTCCTACGCCGCCGAGCGCTTCCGTTGACATTTTTTTATCGACCTGTGGCGCCGCCACCAGCAGGAATGACATGAGCGACAACATGGCCGTCATAAACGGATCCAGTTTGTAGCTTCTCGCCAGATTGTAAGCAATGGAGGCGGCGATGTAGATCGACATGATGCCCATGGTCATATTGAACGGCGTGAGTATCTGGACTTCATATTTCGCTGACAACGCCAGCCAGCTGCGGGCGAACCCCCATGATGATTCCGGCGAAAAAGGAGGATGCACGAAAACGAGTAAAAACGATCCGACAATCATAAACGGCATTGCTGAAATAAAGCCGTCACGCACGGCCATAACGTGCCGCTGAGAAGATAACCGGGCCGCGAACGGGCTGATTTTTTGTTCTATAAACTGAAAGAGTGACTGACTGATGCTCATAATGATAATGGCCTTATGATGAAGAAATCACACAGGGTTGCCTTAATTATCATCAGTGTAGATGCGGGGTATGAAACCGGTTACCGACTTTGTGCCAGTCTGTGAAGGTCATCAAATAACCAGTGAAGAAAGAGAGTGCGGGCCGTTTTGAACAAAACCTGGAGGAATGTATTCTTCGAAAACATCATTTTTAATTATGTTTTCTGAGGGGAAAGTCAGGCGTTGGTGTAACGAACGCGCTCCGGCAGCCAGCGTTCAATCAGTGCTTTAGCATGGTCGGGGAATTGCTGCTGGAGATAGCGTGCGATGCGCTGCACATCCGGGATCATCGCCTGATCGCGCAGCAGATCGGCCACTTTGAACTCTGCGCTGCCCGTCTGGCGCGTGCCCAGTAATTCTCCCGGACCGCGGATTTCTAAATCCTGCTGGGCAATTACGAAGCCATCGTTGCTGTCGCGCAAAACCTGCAAACGTTTCTGCGCGGTCTTACTGAGCGGCGTTTTATATAACAGTACACAGTGGGAAGCCACCGCACCACGGCCGACGCGGCCACGCAACTGATGCAACTGGGCTAAACCCAGACGCTCGGGGTTTTCGATGATCATCAGGCTGGCATTCGGCACGTCGACGCCCACTTCAATCACGGTTGTCGCGACCAGCAGCTGCATTTCGCCTTGTTTGAATGCCTGCATCACGGCCAGCTTTTCCTGCGCTTTCAAGCGGCCATGAACCAGCCCGATATTCAGCGCTGGCAGCGCTTCTTTCAGGCCTTCCCACGTCGCTTCTGCCGCCTGAGCTTCCAGCATTTCTGATTCTTCAATCAGCGTACAAACCCAATAAGCCTGACGGTTTTCCTGTTCACAGGCACTTTTTACACGGCTGATAATGTCACTGCGGCGCGTGTCCGGAATGGCCACCGTTGTCACCGGCGTACGCCCCGGCGGAAGCTCGTCAATCACCGACGTATCCAGATCGGCATAAGCCGTCATCGCCAGTGTTCGCGGAATGGGTGTGGCGGTCATGATTAACTGATGCGGATGGAAGCCTTGCTGTAATCCTTTTTCCCACAGCGCCAGCCGCTGATGCACACCAAAACGGTGCTGTTCATCAATGATCACCAGAGATAGCGAAGAGAACAGTACCTGTTCCTGGAAGATGGCGTGAGTGCCGACCACCATGGATACCTGACCGCTGGCAATCGCATCCTGCTGCGCCAGCCGGGCTTTTCCTTTTTGCTTACCTGCCAGCCAGCCAACCTGAATCCCCAGCGGTTCGAACCACTGACGGAAGTTATTGGCGTGCTGTTCAGCGAGTAATTCTGTTGGTGCCATCAACCCGACCTGCTGACCCTGCGCAATGGCGCAAAGTGCTGCGAGGGCGGCGACCAGCGTTTTACCCGAGCCGACATCGCCCTGTACCAGACGCATCATTGGGTAACTTTTTGCCAGATCCTGCTCGATTTCGGCCACAACGCGGTCTTGCGCGCCGGTTGGGCTGAACGGCAGAGAGGCGAGAAACTGTTTTTTCAGGCGATCGTCATGATGCAGCGGCAGGGCTTTATAACTTTGCGTCCCGGCGCGTACGGCCAACATGCTGAGATTATGCGCCAGCAGTTCTTCCATAATCAGACGGCGCTGCGCCGGATGATGACCCTTCTCCAGATCGGCAAGCTGAATATCAGGCGGCGGACGATGCAAAAGATGCAACGCCTCGGGCAGTGATATCAGCGAACGACTTAGCTCTTCGGGCAACAATTCGGCAATAGGAACGGTATCCAGCAATTCCAGCGCCTGATCCGTCAGCTTGCGCAGCGTTGCCTGACGAATGCCTTCTGTCGTCGGATAAACCGGCGTCAGCGATTCCTGCAAAACGACTTCGCTGTTTTCGCCCTGAATTCGATATTCCGGATGAATAATTTCCGCGCCTATCGTGCCGCGTTTGATTTCGCCATATGCGGTTACACGGCGGCCGGCGGCCAGACTGTTTTTCATTGCGGCATTGAAGTTGAAGAAGCGCAGCGTGACCATCCCGGTGCCGTCACTGATCTGACAGGTCAGCATTCTGCGACGACCAAAGCTGATATCACTGCGCAGCACTTCGCCTTCAATGGTGGCAAACAGGCCGGGAAGTAAATCATTTATGGCATACAGGCGTGTGCGATCTTCGTAACGCAGGGGGAGGTGAAGCAGTAAATCCTGAATAGTTTCAAGGCCGAGCTTAGCGAGTTTATCTGCTTGACTGGCTCCGACGCCAGAAAGTGACGTGAGCGGGATGGCGTCGAGCAGGCGGCCTTTCATCTTTTTTTTACCGTCATTTGCATTGCTGACCACCATTCGTCATCAGCAATAATCTGACCGGTTTCATCGACAAACGGGCGCGGTAACTTCTTTCTTTTAGCCACGTTAGACAGAACCGGATAGCCACCTTCAAACAGCAGACGCTGTTGTTCTTTTTCGCTCAATACGGTGCTTTCGCGACGATACATGCCAGCATTTTCGCGCTGGCGTTGGGCTTCGTACAAAATCAGTGCCGAGGCCACGGAAACATTTAACGACTGCACCATGCCAATCATCGGAATGATGATATCGCTGTCTGCCAGTGCGAGTGCTTCAGGCGTAATGCCAGTTTTTTCCTGACCCAGTAAAATACAGGTCGGACGGGTGTAATCAATTGCGCGAAAGTCGACGGCTTTCTCAGAGAGGTTTGTGGCTAAGATTTGCATGCCCTGCGCCTTCATTTTGGCGACGGCATCCTGAATAGTTTTATGCGTTTTGACCTGAACCCAGCTGTTGCTGCCTGCGGCGGATGAGACCAAGGTTTTCATTCTGGTCGTCGGCCATACAGCATGGATTTCATGCACGCCAACGGCGTCAGCGGTGCGAATGACAGCAGAAACATTATGCGGTTTATGCACCTGTTCCATACAGACTGTGAGGTCTGGCTGGCGTGCTGTCAGCATTTCACGAATACGTGCATAACGTTCTGGAGTCATAACAATCAGTTTCGGTTACGGGTAACTTTGATAACGTCCGGCATGATACGAATTTTACGCATGATATTCGCCAGATGAACACGATCGCGGGTTGTCAGGCGGATAAAGGCGCTGTAGACGCGGCCGTCTTTTTCTTCCGTGCTCAGGCTCTGGATATTCGATTGCGCTGCGTTGATCGCTGCGGTCAGGTTGGCCAGAGCACCCTGATGATTGAACATATCGACTTTAATTTCAGCGATAAATTCCTGATCGGTTTCCTGATGGTTATCCCAGTCAACGGCCATGAATTTCTCAGGTTCTTTCTGATAGCCGCGGATATTACGGCAGGATTCATGGTGGATAACCAGACCTTTGCCGGGACTAATGTGGGCAATGATCGGATCACCTGGAATTGGACGACAACATTTGGCGAAGGTAATCAGTACACCGTCTGCGCCTTTAATCGGCAAATTGCGTGTGCCTGAGGTTGCCATGGAAGACTGGTCGCCCATCAGATTTTTAGCAACAACAACGCTCATCGCGTTACCGAGGCCGATTTCAGCCAGTAAATCATCCATCGCCGTGAGCTTCATACGATCCAGCTCATTTTTGATGTTTTCTGGCGGAATGTCTGACAGTTTTTTACCGGCACCCAGTGCATGATTCAGCAGACGACGGCCTAAAGAAACGGAGTCATCACGCTTAAGGTTCTTGAGCATCTGGCGAATTTTGGCGCGTGCGCGCGAGCTAACGACAAAGTTCAGCCATGCGGCGTTCGGGCGTGCGCCCGGTGCGGTAATGATTTCGATAGTCTGACCACTGGTCAGTGGCTGTGAGAGCGGATATGGCTGGCGGTCAACGCGCGCACCTACGCAGGCATGCCCGATATCGGTATGCACGGCATAAGCAAAGTCAACCGGCGTTGCGCCCGCAGGCAGTTCGACGATGCGGCCTTCCGGCGTAAACACGTAGATCTCGTCAGGGAACAGATCCGATTTCACGCTCTCGATAAATTCAAACGAGTTACCCGCACTCTGTTGCAGTTCCAGCAAACTCTGTAACCAGCGCTGGGCGCGTATTTGCGCCGTGGTGCTGGTTTCACTGTTCTCTTTATAAGCCCAGTGTGCCGCAACCCCCATCTCTGCCATCTGATCCATATCTTCAGTACGGATCTGCACTTCCACCGGCACGCCGTGCGGGCCGATCAGGGAAGTATGCAAAGATTGATAGCCGTTGGCTTTAGGGATAGCGATGTAATCTTTAACCCGACCTGGACGCGGTTTGTACAAGCTGTGCGCTTGTCCTAATACGCGATAACAAGTATCGAGTTCTTTTACGATCACCCGGAACGCGTAGATATCCATAATCGAATGGAAACGCTGTTCTTTCAGATGCATCTTGCAATAGATCGAGTACAGGTGCTTTTCGCGACCACTGACACGACATTGAATACCGGCTTCGGTTAAACGGCCTTCTATTTCGGAGAGGATTTTCTGAATCATCTCTTTACGGTTACCGCGCGCGGCTTTCACCACTTCTTTAATGACGCGATAACGGTTCGGATAAAGGGCTTCGAAGCCAAGCTCTTCGAGCTCGGTTTTCAGATGATGGATACCCAAACGGTGAGCCAGCGGGCTGTAAATTTCCAGCGTTTCGCGGGCAATGCGGCGACGTTTATCCGGACGCAAAGAGCCCAGTGTGCGCATGTTGTGGGTACGGTCAGCGAGTTTGATCAAAATGACGCGGATGTCTTGCACCATCGCCATGACCATTTTGCGAAAGTTTTCCGCCTGTGCTTCTTTCTTATCACGGAATTTCAGCTTGTCTAACTTTGAAACGCCTTCAACCAGTTCAGCAACGCTTTTGCCAAACAGTTGTTCCATATCCTGGTAGGTTGCAGGCGTGTCTTCGATAACGTCGTGTAATAACGCCGCCATCAGAGTCTCATGATCGAGCCTCATTTCAGCCAAAATACATGCCACGGCGACCGGGTGAGTAATATAAGGCTCACCGCTGGAACGTGTCTGCCCCTCATGCGCGTCCCGCGCAACAAGGTAAGCCTGCACGAGGCGCTTAATTTGCTCCTCAGGCAGGTATTTTTGAATCAGTTGATTCAGGCTTTCAAAGATATACAAGTGAGATCCGTTTCGTTAATTAACGACGACCTTCAGCGATGGCAGTGACTGCCTGAATCTCTGCGGCTTCCTGCTCTTGCTGTTCCTGACGATCGCGAACATCAAGGATTTTGTTCGTGATCAGGCCTTCTTCGATTTCGCGCAGAGCGATAACGGTGACCTTGTCATTTTCTTCAGCGACCAGTGGATCTTTACCACCAGATTGCAGCTGGCGTGCGCGACGAGCAGCCACCAACACCAGGTCAAAACGGTTACCAATTTTTTCTACAGCGTCTTGAACAGTTACGCGTGCCATATATGTGCTACTCCACAGGGTGACGAAAGACTGGGCATAATACTGAAAGTGACTTCAGTCTGCCAATAGTTTGGTGATTAATCCGTCATGACGGAGTTTTTGACGGCTCAGACGAAGACGTTCGGCGCGAATAATGGTTTTTAAATCCGACAGAGCCAGATCAAAATCATCATTCACGATTAAATAATCGTACTCGGCATAGTGCGTCATTTCTGCCACAGCTTGTGCCATACGTTTTGCGATCACTTCTTCGCTGTCCTGACCACGGCCACGGAGGCGGCGGTCAAGTTCATCTTTCGACGGCGGCAGCACGAAAATACTGCGCGCCTGCGGCATTTTTTTGCGGATTTGCTGAGCACCCTGCCAGTCAATATCCAGAAAAACATCCACGCCAGACGCTAAGATCTGCTCAATGGTGACACGTGAAGTTCCGTAATAATTACCGAAAACTTCGGCATGCTCTAAGAAATCATCTTTTTCGATCATCTCAAGAAATTCTTCTTTTGAGATAAAGAAATAGTGCTCGCCATGTTTCTCGCCCGGACGTTCTGAACGGGTAGTGTGTGAAATAGAAACCTGTGTGTCGTAGAGCGGTTGCGTTTTAAGTAAAGCCTGAATCAGACTTGATTTACCTGCTCCACTAGGAGCGGAGATGATATACAGCGTGCCTTGAACCATGATGATGACGTTTCAACTGAATGGGTTGATAGGAAGTATGCGAAGAGTGATCTCTCGCACAGTATACACGCTCGCCGCATCTGGTGCAGCGTCCAGTCGTATTTCATCGCAACTTCGCAACAGAAAATAGCCCTTCTTTATGGATTTCCGCGCTGTATTCCAAAATTTCTTGCCGTTGCTGTAACAAATGAAATAACCGGGAAGGCATCGCGCAATCATGAAAAGTGGTACTGGCAGGAAAAAAGTCACCGGCGTTTACTTGCATCCACAAGGAGGTGCCTATGCGCCGTTTCATTATCAGTCTGATGTTTTTATCATTTTATTCTGTCGCCGGTGATTTTTCGCCAAAGGCATGTCCCGCATGGTCATCAGCGCGCCTGACTCAGGAAACCCGCCAGCTCACAACACAGTTGGCGAAGTGGGATAAGGATTATCATCAGTCGGGTAGCAGCCCGATTGAGGATGCGGTTTACGATAATTTACGCCAGAAACAACTATTTTGGCTGCAATGTGCTGGTCAATCCGTCCCGCTCATGGCTGTTCCAGGCGGTGATGACGCGGTTTATGCTCATCCTGTTGCCCATACCGGACTGAGTAAGTTGCGTGACAAACAAGACGTTTCGAACTGGATGCGCGGGCGCAAAAATCTCTGGGTCCAACCCAAAATCGACGGCGTTGCCGTCTCGCTGGTATATCGGTATGGGCAACTTGCCGCTTTACTCAGCCGCGGCGATGGTCTGAAAGGTCAAAACTGGACGACCAAAGCGGCTTTTATATCTTCAATACCTCTTAAGATAGCAGACATCAGCCCTGAACTGGTGTTGCAGGGCGAGCTGTATCTGAAGATGACGGGTCATCATCAAAGTGCTGAGGGCGGCGTAAATGCGAGATCCAAAGTGGCTGGCGCAATGATGCGTAGTTCCGCCACGGAGTTGCTGAATCAAATGGGCGTGTTTATCTGGTCATGGCCAGACGGCCCCGCAGTGATGCCCGATCATCTTCAGCGACTGAGTCAGTTCGGGTTCCCTGTTGTTTCAGAATTTACTCTTCCGGTGAGTTCGGTGGATGACGTCGCGAAATGGCGCGATATCTGGTTTGCACAGTCATTGCCTTTTGCGACCGATGGAGTTGTTATCCGTCAGGAGGAGGAGCCCGCAGGAAAATACTGGCAGAACAAGCCTGCTACCTGGGCGGTGGCATGGAAATATCCACCAGCCCGACAACTCACGGAAGTTTCAGGAATTACCACGACGACCGGGCGCAGCGGAAAGGTAACGGTCATTCTGAATCTCAAAGCGCTAAAACTGGATGATAAGTGGGTAAGCAAAGTGAATGTGGGTTCCATCTCCCGTTTCAAACAATGGGATGTGCTTGTCGGGGATCAGGTAGCTATTACGCTGGCCGGTCAGGGGATTCCAAGGCTGGATGAAGTGGTATGGCGGGTAAGCGAGCGGCCCGACGTAGTTTTACCAGATCCTCAGTCGTTTAACTCGCTGACCTGTTTTATCCCCGAGCAAGGCTGTAAGGCGCAGTTTCTCTCACGATTAATCTGGCTGAGTGGCCCTGAAGGGCTTGATATGGCGGGCTTTGGGGGAGCGACATGGCAAAAGCTATTGGATGGCATTCCGCTTAACTCATTAACTGGCTGGCTCACATTGAATGAAAAAGAAATATCGGCAGTTCCGGGCATCGGTATCAAACAGGCGCAAAAACTGATGGCGCAGATTGAACTGGTGCGGGAGAAAAGCTTCCGGGGCTGGCTATCTGCGCTAGGTTTCCCGTCGTTTGCCCTGACATTTGCGCAGCAACAGCAAACGTGGAGTCAGCTTAAACATCTTACAGCTCAAGACTGGGAGATGACTGCGGGTATCGGGAAAAAACGCACCTCACAGGTATTGGCATTTATCCACCATCCGCAAATTTCCGCACTGGCAGACGGGTTGAAACGTGCACAACTCCCCGCCTTTCAGTGACGGACAACGTACGACAGCCATTACTAATGGTCGGAATGCGGATAGTTAAAGACGGGCAACCCAAGGCGGAATCGCAGGGCTATAAGGCGGGCAACGAAGCCAACCAGTAGCGTAATGATGATCACCAGGTTATGTGGCAGGGAGAAATATTGCAGGCCGATGTATACCCAGGCCGAAGCGAATGAAATACCCGCGTAAATTTCCTTCTGGAATACCAGCGGGATCTGGTTACACATCATATCCCGCAGTACGCCACCAAATACGCCGGTTATCACTGCACTGACGGAAGCGATAATGGCGCCATGGCCCATATCGAGCGCGACCTGTGTCCCGATAATTGAGAACACCACCAGACCTAGTGCATCAAGCACCAAAAAGAGTCGGCGTAAATGCTGCATCAGGGGCGCAAGCCAGGTGGTCATAATCGCGGCTACGGCAACAATGACAATGTATTCCGGGTGTTTGACCCATCCGAGCGGGTAGTGACCTAGCAACATATCGCGCACAGAGCCTCCGCCAATCGCCGTGGCAGAGGCGATAATGATGACGCCAAAGGAGTCCATTTTGCGCCGTCCGGCAGCCAGAGCACCGGTCATGGCCTCTGCTGTGATCCCAATAATATAAAGAACAGTGAGTAACATGTGTATGCGCCAGACGTGTCAGGAAAAAGGAGAAAACAGTAGCCGCGTAGAGTAATGAGATTTTCAATTCCTCTCGACTGATTTTTTCTTCTGCATTGGATTTGAAGTTAGTAAAACTAATGTGAAATGATGTCCAATCATGCATTGCAAAAGGAATTTGTACACCACTGACTTATTTTAGATTAGAAAAATCGTAAACACTTAGCTGTTTACTGTTCTTAATTGGTGTTTGAAGCAAATGTTCGATACCCCGCCTTGGTCAAAATCTACAGCTTATTGGTGACGAATATGTATAATCGTTACTAACTCACACACCGATGAATTGATTTACCTATCCGGAGGAGTTTATGAAATCCGATATTCCGGTTGCGTTAACTCAGCGTGGACCTCCCGAACATGAACGGCGTGAGCAAATCATTAATGCAGCATTCGAGCATTTTCGACTTTACGGTTATGCCAAAACTTCCGTGGCCGATCTGGCAAAGTCCATCGGCGTTTCGAGTGCCTATATTTATAAATTTTTTGAATCAAAACAGGCGATTGGTGAGGCGATTTGTTCTCAGCGCGTAGGTCAGATAGATCAGGCCTTATTGCTAATCGCGGAAAGCAATCAAAGTGCCACTCTGCGCCTGCGATCCATTTTTAAAACACTGCTTACGCGTAGTCTTGATCTCTTCTTTCAGGACAGAAAGTTGCACGATCTGGCTGCAACAGCCTCTGCACAGCAGTGGAAATCAACGCTAAATCATCGGGCTATGATGTATAACATCGTCGAGAAAGTCGTTACAGACGGTCGTGAGTCCGGGGAGTTTGAGCGTAAAACCCCGCTTGACGAGGTGTGTATGGCGATCACTACTGTGACGACGCCGTTCTCACATCCGCTGCTGCTGGAGCAAAAAACGCCTGAGCAACTGGAAGAGCGTGTAACCGCAATCACCAGTCTGGTCTTACGCAGTCTGGCAAAATAGTGGCAACAAATTTTTTGGTTACGGGTTTACAAAACCGTAATTCGTCACATACTGTCAGCCTTTATAGAAACCTGTTTCTGCCGGACTTCTGAAAGTCCCTGCAAAAACGTATGCATTAACGGACAGAGAGGAACATTTTATGACTCATCGTCGAGTGGTTATTACCGGGATGGGGGCTGTGAGTCCTCTGGGCTGTGATATCGAAACTATCTGGAAGCGCCTGCTGGCCGGTCAGTCTGGTATCCGTGTATTGCCGGAAGAGATTGTTGAAACACTGACCGTCAAAATTGGTGGTCAGGTGCAAACTAAAGAACAGGACCCCGAGTCTGGTTTCGATCCGGATCTGTTTGTCGTACCGAAAGACCAGAAAAAAATGGACCGTTTCATTCTGTTCGCGATGGCAGCAGCAGATATGGCCATTACTAATGCGGGTTGGAAAGCGGAAACTGCTGAACAGCAGGAACGTACGGCGACCGTAATCGGTTCTGGTATCGGTGGTTTCCCGGCCATTGCACACGCGGTGCGTACGAATGACAGCCGTGGTGCCAAACGCTTATCGCCCTTCACCATTCCTTCATTCCTGGTGAATCTGGCTGCGGGTCAGGTCTCTATTAAGCATCAGTTCAAAGGCCCGATCGGCGCACCGGTTACCGCTTGTGCTGCTGGTGTTCAGGCTATCGGCGATGCCGTGCGTTTGATTCGTAACGATGAAGCCGATGTTGCCCTCTGTGGCGGCGCTGAAGCGGCGATTGATACTGTCAGCCTTGGTGGTTTTGCTGCGGCTAAGGCGATGTCTGCCGGTCACACCGATCATCCTGAGAAAGCATCCCGTCCATTCGACAGCGGCCGTGATGGTTTCATCATGGGTGAAGGCGCCGGTATGCTGGTCATCGAAGAACTGGAACATGCGAAAGCGCGTGGTGCCACAATCCTGGCTGAGATCGTAGGTTACGGTACAAGCGGCGATGCTTATCACATGACGTCTGGGGCGGAAGACGGTAACGGCGCGGGCCGTGCGATGAAAATCGCTTTGCGTCAGGCCGGTATTCAGCCCTCAGACGTGCAGCATTTGAATGCACACGCGACCTCTACTCCGGTAGGTGATCTCGGTGAAATCAATGCGATCAAAACCCTGTTCGGTACTGATGGCAAACTGGCAGTGACTTCTACCAAATCCGCGACTGGCCATCTGCTGGGTGCGGCGGGGGGGCTGGAAACCATCTTCACCATTCTGGCTATCCGTGATCAAATTGTTCCGCCAACGCTGAATCTGGAAAACAAAGATGAAGCCGCTGCCGGCCTGAACATCATCGGTAATACTGCCCAAAAGCACGGCATTACCTATGCTTTGTCGAACGGTTTCGGTTTCGGCGGCGTGAATGCCTGCGTATTGCTCAAGCGCTGGGAAGCTTAATTCCTTCCTCTGGCAGAGTATAAAAAAACGCCTCTGGTCATGCCGACGGGAGGCGTTTTTTATTGCACCAGAAAAGCGATTTATTCGATGTTCTGAATCTGTTCGCGCATTTGTTCGATCAGGACTTTCAGCTCGATTGCAGATGTAGTGACATCGGCATTGATTGATTTAGATGCCAGCGTGTTCGACTCGCGGTTAAATTCCTGCATCATGAAATCAAGACGTCGGCCAACCGCTTCTTCTTTCTTCATTATTTTGTGCGTTTCTTTGACGTGCGCTTCCAGCCGGTCCAGCTCTTCGGCGACATCAACACGCTGAGCCATCAGCACTAATTCTTGTTCCAGACGGGTGTTTTCCAGTTGAACCTGTGCGTCTTCCAGTTTGCTGACCAGGCGTTCACGCTGCCATTGCAGAATATTTGGCATATGGGCGCGAACTTTCAGTACTTCGGCACTGACGCCGTCAAGACGTTGCTCGATCATGACTTTTAGTGCAGCACCTTCGCTTTCGCGGGCAGCGATGAAATCATCCAGTGCGGATTCCAGTGCCAACAGCAATTCGGTGCTGATAGCGTCCAGATCCTGTTCTTCGGCCAGCATCACGCCCGGCCAGCGCAGAACTTCCAGCGGATTGATTTCGCCTTCGTCGCTCTGCATTTTCACCCACTGCGCCGCTTCAACCAATTGCTTAGCCAGTTTTTCATTGAGCTGCAATGAGCTTTGTGCGCCAGGATCGAGATCAAAACGCAGGTTACATTCGACTTTACCACGGGTCAGACGGGCACGAATGCGCTCGCGCACGACCGGCTCCAGGCTGCGGAATTGTTCCGGAAGACGGATATAAGTTTCAAGATAACGTTGGTTTACAGAGCGGAGTTCCCACGCTGCGCTGCCCCAGTCACCCTTAATTTCGCGTCGGGCATAAGCGGTCATACTACGAATCATGTATGCGTACCTGTTAATGTAAAGATGGAGCGATTATAGCTTCGGTGGGCGGGGCATGATAGGCATTACCTCATGAAGTCCGTATATCCCCGTGATCTTTAAAGCTGCCTCTGCATTTGCCGCCTTGATGCAACTCGAATGATTTTGGGTATAATGCGCAGCCAAACACGATTTCGCGACCCGGAGTATTATCCATGCGTCCAGCAGGCCGAACTGCACAACAAGTGCGCCCCGTAACACTGACCCGCCATTACACTAAACACGCTGAAGGTTCCGTGCTGGTGGAGTTTGGTGAGACCAAAGTGCTGTGTACCGCGACGGTGGAAGAAGGTGTTCCGCGTTTTCTTAAAGGCCAGGGGCAGGGTTGGATCACTGCCGAGTACGGCATGTTGCCGCGTTCTACACACACCCGTAATCCGCGTGAAGCCGCCAAAGGTAAGCAGGGTGGCCGTACTCTGGAAATCCAGCGTTTGATTGCCCGTTCGCTTCGCGCGGCGGTAGATCTGAAAAAACTGGGTGAATTCACCATTACGCTTGACTGCGATGTGTTACAAGCTGACGGTGGTACGCGCACCGCGTCTATTTCCGGCGCCTGTGTCGCACTGGCGGATGCGCTGAATGCTTTGGTTGCTGCGGGCAAACTGAAAGCCAACCCGATGAAAGGTATGGTAGCTGCGGTATCTGTGGGTATCGTAAAAGGTGAAGCGTTATGCGATCTTGAGTATGTCGAAGACTCCGCCGCTGAAACCGACATGAATGTGGTGATGATGGAAGATGGCCGCATGATTGAAGTGCAGGGCACCGCCGAAGGCGAACCGTTCAGTCATGAAGAGTTGCTCAATTTACTGGCCCTCGCACGAGAGGGAATCAACACTATCTTCCAGGCGCAGAAAGCGGCGCTGGCGGAATAATTTTTTAAGGCGACTGAGAAGTCGCCTTTTTTATGGCCTGCGGGCTGACGATGTCAGAAACACGATCTTATCAAGGAGTCCATCAATGAAAGCCTATCAGCGCCAATTTATTGAGTTCGCACTGAACAAGCAGGTTTTGAAATTCGGCGAATTCACCCTGAAGTCCGGGCGCATCAGTCCTTACTTCTTCAATGCCGGTCTGTTTAATACCGGCCGCGATCTGGCGTTGCTGGGACGTTTTTATGCCGAAGCATTGATGGATTCTAAAATTGATTTCGATTTAGTGTTTGGCCCGGCCTACAAAGGTATTCCGATCGCGACGACCACGGTGGTTGCGCTGGCCGAGCATCATGAACGCGATGTGCCGTATTGTTTCAACCGTAAAGAAGCCAAAGATCATGGCGAAGGTGGCTTGCTGGTCGGCAGTCCGTTGCAGGGGCGCGTCATGCTGGTTGATGATGTCATCACCGCCGGGACAGCCATCCGTGAGTCCATGGAAATCATCAATGCGAATAACGCCACGCTGGCGGGCGTACTGATTTCTCTCGATCGTCAGGAACGCGGACGTGCGGATATCTCTGCTATTCAGGAAGTGGAACGTGATTATCACTGCAAAGTGATTTCCATTATTACGCTGGCAGATCTGATCGACTATCTGGAAGAAAAAACGGAAATGGCTGATCATCTGGCCGCTGTGCGCGCGTATCAGCAAACCTACGGCATATAAGATTTTGCAGAAAGGAAAAGGGCCTTCCGGCCCTTTTTCAATCTCTGATGACTAACCCTATTGCAGCTGCGATGAGATAAGCGGCCAGCGGGCATCAAAGTCCTGCGTGGGACGATACTTGAACTCTGAACGCACAAACCGCGACAACATACCTTCGCAGTAAGCCAGTAACTGGCTGGCAAGCAGCGTTTCATCGTTCGTAAATCCGCTGCCTTCGCGCATTTTCTTCTCCCGTAAAACCTGACGCAGCTGTGCTTCAATCCGCTCAAAAAGCTGATTAATACGGCCCTGCAGGCGGTCCTGTTCGAACATCAATGCGTGACCGGTCATAATACGTGTCAGGCCAGGATTGCGTTCTGCAAACCCCAATACCAACAGCAAAATCAGACGGATCCGGTTTAACGTATCCTTTTCATCTTGCAGGATGAGATTGATACGGCTGATCAGGCTGTCTTCGATAAACTCAATTAAGCTGTCGAACATCCGCGTTTTACTTGGAAAATGACGATAAAGAGCTGCTTCCGAAACACCCACGCTGGCGGCCAGTTTCGCGGTGGTGATCCGCTGGCTGCCATCGCTGGACTGAAGCATTTGCGCTAACGCCTGCAAAATCTCTTCGCGCCGGTTCCTTTTTGTCGTTTCTTTCTCTGCCATGTCTGAATAGACCCTTGCTAAAAAACGGCTAAAATCATGGAGAAACCGCACAACTGCCGCATGAATCGCTGTGATCCTGCGGCTTATTTCGTTCCCTTGGGTTGTTACGGTCTGATAGTGATAAGGATCTGTTCAATATCGCGTCAAAATCTGCGGTGCTGAACAGGTTCTTATTGACGGCCGGAGTGGCCAAAACCACCTTCACCGCGTTCACTGGCGTCAAAATCTTCCACCAGATTGAATTCAGCCTGAACGACAGGCACAAAGACCATTTGAGCAATACGCTCACCCGGCTCGATCACAAACATTGTCTGCCCGCGATTCCATACAGAAACCATCAGCTGGCCCTGATAATCGGAGTCGATAAGCCCCACCAGATTGCCAAGAACTACGCCGTGTTTATGACCCAGGCCCGAACGTGGCAGGATCACCGCCGCCAGATTTGCATCACCAATGTGGATAGCCAGACCGGTTGGCAAAAGCGTGGTTTCGCCGGGTTTCAGTTCAACAGAAGCATCCAGACAGGCGCGTAAATCCAGACCTGCGGAACCTGGCGTGGCGTAGGCAGGTAAAGGGAAAGTCGAACCGATGTGCGGGTCGAGAATTTTAATGTCGATTTTTTTCATCATAACGGCTGACAATCTCTTCTAATAAACGTTGACCAAGCAGGGACTTATCACTAAGCGGTAAGATTTTATCCCCGTCCTGCCAAAAAAGATGCAGGGCATTGGTATCAGTATTGAAACCTTGCCCGGCAAGTGAAACGTCGTTGGCGCAGATCAGATCCAGATTTTTGCGGATCCTTTTTTGCCGCGCGTATTCTTCCACATTCTGGGTTTCGGCGGCAAACCCAACGACGTAGGGCCGTTGCTTAGTCATCGCGGCAACGCCGGCCACGATGTCCGGGTTCTTGATCATTTTCACAGTGATTTCATCACCTTGTTTTTTGATCTTCTCATCCGCAATGAGTTCTGCGCGGTAGTCCGCAACCGCGGCGCAGGAGATGAAAATATGCTGCGAGCCCGCTGAATTCTGGACGGCTTTTTGCATTTCCAGCGCACTTTCCACATCAATACGGTGAACATTAGCAGGCGTGGGTTGCGTTACTGGTCCAGCGATGAGCGTGACTTGCGCACCGCGATCGGCAGCGGCTTTGGCAATGGCAAAACCCATCTTTCCTGAACTGTGATTACTGATGAAGCGTACCGGATCCAACGCTTCGCGCGTCGGGCCCGCGGTCACCATGATGTTCAGATGCGTTAAATCTTTACGGGAGGAGAAATGGCTGTTGGCCATATCGACAATTACCAGCGGATCAAGCATTCGTCCCGGACCAACATCGCCACAGGCCTGACTGCCGCTGTCCGGACCCCATAATAAGGTGCCTCTGGCAGCAAGTCTTTGCAGATTTTCCTGCGTGACAGCGGCGCGGTACATTTGCTGGTTCATTGCCGGTAGCGCTGCAATGGGTGCTGCGGTTGCCAGACACACTGTCGTCAGCAGGTCATTGGCCATACCGGCCGCCATGCGTGCCAGTAAATCTGCCGTGGCCGGGGCGATCAGCACTAAGTCCGCCCATTTGCCTAACTCAATATGCCCCATCGCCGCTTCGGCCGCGGGATCAAGCAGGTCATCAGACACCGGATAACCGGAAACGGCCTGCAGGCTCAGCGGCGTCACAAAAGATTTCGCCGCATCCGTCATGACTACGCGCACTTCTGCGCCCCGCTCACGTAAGCGACGTACCAGTTCTGGTGCTTTATAGGCAGCGATACCACCGCTGATACCGAGCACAATATGTTTGCCGGAAAGTCCCGTCATCATCATTGTCCGATTAATTGAAAGCCTGAAGAAGCGACATTTTAGCATAACGCGCAATGATGACAGCTATTGGCGATGCTCCGGATCCGGAGGAATAAAATTTCTGCGTGATGTCTCGCAGGCTGATGATGCCGAAAAGCAGGAGTGCTGGCGCTGTGGCACAATCGCCGCGAAAAAGGAGTCAGGATGACGAAATCACATACCGGTTGGCAAGATACGTTGAAACCCCGCGAAAAATTATTAGAGCAGGGGGCGAAGGGATTGACCGATCAGGAACTGCTGGCGATTTATTTGCGTATTGGTTCGCGTGGGCAACATGTGATGCAACTGGCGAAGAATCTTCTCGACGAGTTTGGCTCGCTGCATAAGTTGCTGATGGCAGATTTCGATGCCATGTCTCGCATCAAAGGTATGGGCGTGGCGAAATTTGCGCAGCTGGTTGCGGTCTCTGAGTTGTCGCGTCGCGCCTATCTGCGACACCTTAGCGCTGAAAATGCCATGCTTAGCCCAGAGATTATCAGGGAATATCTGCAGAATTTGCTGGTTTTTCGTGAAAGGGAGGTTTTTCTGGTACTTTTTCTCGACAACCAGCATCGGGTTATTCGCCATGAGGAGATGTTTGCTGGTACTATTGGGCACGTAGAAGTGTATCCCCGCGAAATTGTTCGTGGAGCGATGAAGGTTAATGCGGCAGCGTTAATTCTGGCGCATAATCATCCGTCCGGTCGGGCTGAACCCAGCCTGATGGACAGAAAAGTGACTGAACAAATTATTCGAGCGTGCCAACTGCTGGAAATTCGTGTTCTCGACCATTTGGTTGTAGGTCACGGAGAAACGGTGTCTTTTGCCGAACGTGGTTGGATTTAGCGTCGTTTTTTGAAGATCCTTTGGGATCTTTAGCTGTTCGGGACTTGAGCACTTACGCTACAGAGCGTATACTACGCCACCTTTGAGAATCTTGGGTTTGGCGTTAAGAGCCTATCTCAGCAGGTTTCATACCTGATGAAATGGTTTTTACCCGACGACAGTGAGTCGGTTCTCAGTGGAGTTTGCTGAGATGGGCTCTAAAAGCCTGACGAGGCGGCCATACCCTATACGAAGCTCGAGCTGATTTGATTTTTGGAGATATAGACATGTCCCGAGTCTGCCAAGTTACTGGCAAGCGCCCGGTGAGCGGTAACAACCGTTCCCACGCAATGAACGCGACCAAACGCCGTTTTCTGCCAAACCTGCACTCACACCGTTTTTGGGTTGAGGCTGAGAAGCGCTTTGTAACTCTGCGCGTATCTGCTAAAGGTATGCGTGTTATTGATAAGAAGGGTATTGAGACGGTCTTGGCCGATCTGCGTACCCGCGGTGAGAAGTATTAAGGAACTGAATCATGGCTAAAGGTGTTCGCGAGAAGATCAAGCTGGTTTCTTCTGCTGGTACTGGTCACTTCTATACCACTACGAAGAACAAGCGTACTAAGCCGGAAAAATTGGAACTGAAGAAATTCGATCCAGTTGTCCGTCAACACGTGATCTACAAAGAAGCTAAAATTAAGTAATTTTAGTGGATTAATAAAACCCGGCTCCGGCCGGGTTTTTTATTGCCTGAAATCCGGGATACCGCCCAGGGAAGACTTTTGTTTGCCTGATACGGACGTCTGCGACACACTCTGATTACGATTCTGTTATGGGAGAGGATATGCCTGAATTACCTGAAGTTGAAACCAGCCGCAGAGGGATTGAGCCCTATCTTAAAGGCCATACGATTATGCATGCCGTCGTGCGTAATGCGCGTTTACGCTGGCCGGTCTCTGCGGAAATTCTGGCGTTAAGCGATCAGCCCGTTCTCAGCGTTCAGCGACGCGCCAAATACCTGCTGGTCGAGCTCAATACTGGCTGGATTATCATTCATCTGGGGATGTCGGGCAGCTTGCGAGTGTTGCCGGAGGAGACCGAACCGGGTAAGCACGATCACGTCGATTTGGTGATGGATACCGGCCATGTGCTGCGCTATACCGATCCACGTCGTTTCGGCGCATGGCTTTGGTCAACCGATCTGGCAGGCAGTAATGTTCTGTCCCACCTCGGCCCTGAGCCTTTAAGTGAGGATTTCACTGCGGATTATCTGTTTGAGAAATCACGTAGCAAGAAATCGCCGATTAAGCCGTGGTTAATGGATAACAAACTGGTGGTCGGCGTCGGGAATATCTACGCCAGCGAATCCCTGTTTGTCGCCGGAATTTCCCCTGACAGGCCAGCGCATTCCCTAAAACGTGATGAAACCGCGTTACTGGTTAGCACCATCAAAGCCGTGTTGTTACGTTCGATTGAGCAGGGCGGAACTACGTTGAAAGACTTCTTACAGTCAGATGGGAAACCAGGATACTTCGCGCAGGAATTGCAGGTGTATGGCCGCGCAGGAGAACCCTGCAGGGTCTGTGGCACGCTGATAGAGAGCAAAAAACATGCTCAGCGTACCACGTTTTTCTGCCCTCGCTGCCAGCGCTAGGTTAGAGCTCAGGCGCTGATTTTTTCCATCAGTGCCTGCGTGACGACCTGCGGCAGGAACGGGGTGATATCTCCGCCGTGACGGGCGACTTCTTTCACCAGCGAAGAGGAGATAAATGACCATTCCTTTGAAGGCATCATGAACACGCTTTCCAGCGTCGGCAGCAAATGCCGGTTCATGTTCGCCAGCTGCATTTCATATTCAAAATCAGACACCGCACGTAAGCCACGCACCAGGACATTCGCCCCTTGTGCTTTAGCGAAGTTCGCCATCAAATCGCTGAAACCAATCACTTCGACATTCTTCAGATGCGCAGTGACCTTTGTCGCCAGCGCAACGCGTTCATCTAGCGTAAACATGGGTTTTTTGCTCGGGCTGGCGGCAATCGCCAGAATAACGTGATCGAACATCAATGCTGCACGGCTGACGATATCGAGATGCCCATTCGTCATCGGATCAAAAGTGCCGGGATAAATCGCTTTAGTGCTCATACTGGCTCACTTTTGCAGTTGGTGGCTGAGTGCCCACAGGGCAGCATATTTATTGAAAGTATACTGCGCATTGACGCATGCCAGGATCAGACCCTGTTTGCCGTCCAGAAAACCGGCGCGCAGGATCCAGGTTTTCACGAACGCGCCCAGAGTATGGGAAATCACCGAGAAGAAACTGCAACGACGCCCCTGTTGATGACGCTGTGTGGCCCAGGCTTCGGCATAGCTGAGCTGTTTACGCTGGAAGGCGAAGAAATCACGACACGTCAGGTGCAGCAAATCGCCCTGCAACGGAACGACTTTCGCGTCTTTCGTCTCAAGGGATTCATGAACAAGATCATCATTATAACGAAAATGGGCAGGATAAAGGCGGTTAACGCGATCCGGATACCAGCCGCTGTGACGCATAAACTTACCGAGGAATAAATTGCTGCGGCCAAGACTGTACACGGTATTTTGCGGCGGGTTATTCAGGATTTTTTCAATCGACTGGCGAAGTTCGGGTGATACACGTTCATCAGCATCGATCATCAAAATATAGTCGCCGGTAGCATGGCTTTGCGCCAGCTGGCGCTGTTTACCAAAGCCTGGCCAGTCCGTGTTCGTGAAGACTTTTACGCCAAACCCGCGCGCCACGTCCAGCGTCTCATCTTCACTGCCGGAATCAAGCAGGATGATTTCATCTGCCCAGGAGACTGATCCCAGACATTCGGCTAATAAACCGGCTTCGTTGCGTGCAATCAGTACGACCGATAAGCGTTTTTTTTCAGCCATCAATGACCCCGTACAGGCAGGTAAGGCTCCAGCAAATGCAGCAGTCGTTGCAGCGCTCCCTGATTCTGATGCAGCACCTCAACGGCGTGACGCCCGTAGTAGAGACGATAGTCTTCATCTGTCAGCAACGTGGAAATCTCTTTCACCAACGATGTGGTATCCGTGACGGTGATCAGGCCATCGTCCTGAGCCAGTTTGGCGCAAATATCTTTGAAGTTGATGGTGTGCGGCCCCATCAGAACCGGGATGGCATGTGCCGCTGCTTCCAGCGGGTTATGACCACCGCGTTCAACCAGGCTGCCACCGACGAAGGCTAAATCGGCGATTCCGTACAGCAACATTAATTCGCCCATGGTGTCGCCGATCACGACCTGTGTCCCTGAAGAGGGGACTTCACCGGTGCTGCGCTGTGTGAATGTCAGACCGGCTTTGCGGGTCAGCTCACAAGCAACCGGGAAACGCTCCGGGTGTCGCGGCACCAGTATAAGCAGCAACGCCGGATGGGTTTTTAGTAACTCTTTATGCGCTTCCAGCAACAGGGTTTCTTCACCCTCGTGCGTACTGGTCGCAATCCACACCTGACGGCGCGATGCCCACTGACTGCGCAGCGCAATGGCTTTAGCCGCCAGCTCCGGGGTCACGGAAATATCAAATTTCAGGCTGCCGGTAACGGCGAGCTGATTGCGCTTCAGGCCTAAAGAAAGGAAACGCTCGCCGTCTTCCTGATTTTGCGCGGCAATAAGAGTGATCCGTTGCAAAATAGTGCGAATGAATTTGCCGAGTTTTTGATAGCCCTTTGCTGAACGCGCGGAAAGACGTGCATTGGCAATGACCAGAGGGATTTTACGACGATGCAGGGCGCTGATGAGGTTTGGCCACAGCTCAGTTTCCATGATGATAACCAGCTTGGGGTTCACTTCATCAAGGAAGCGATTGACCGAGCCTGCCAGATCATAGGGTAGATAAACGTGATGTACGCCTTTGCCAAACGCAGACTGAACGCGTTCTGAGCCAGTCGGCGTCATGGTCGTGACGGTAATCGGCAACGACGGATAGCGATGGCGCAAGGCTCGCACCAAAGGAATTGCCGCCAGCGTTTCGCCAACGGAGACAGAATGCAGCATGATGCCGCCAGGAACGACTTTACCTTTGCAAAAGCCATAACGTTCAGCCCAACGTTTACGGTAGGCCGGTGATTTACGGCTGCGTAACAGTAAACGGATCCAAATTAATGGCTGAATTAAATATATGATTATATTGTAAAAAATATTCATTTTTTATGAGGCATTGCGTTAGGGAAAGTCAATTTCATAGAGTGAAAATAATCCCGGCGGTTAGATAGGCACATGGTATCAGATAAGTGCTATCGACTCATCATGCCTGCGTAAACGTCATCAGATAAGCAGCGAGTGATATAGCGCCACCAGCTGTTGTGAAAGGTTTTTAGGTGAATAAGGCAATATGCGTTCCCTGGCGGCGTGGCCCATTGCGGCATTTTCCACACGGGAAGGGATTTTCTTCACATATTCGGTGAGTCTGGCTATGTCCAGGGCATCACAAACATAGCCCTCACGCCCTTCAGTAATGAACTCTGCTCCGCCACAGGTCTGGCTGGTGATCACCGGCAAACCACAGGCCATCGCTTCGAGGATTACATTGGGGAACGGGTCATACAGCGTTGGCAGGATCATGCCGTCAGCGGCGTGATAATAAGGCAGCACGTTATTTTGCACGCCCATAAAGTGGATGCGATCAAAGCATCCAAGCTGGCGCGCCAGAGATTCATATTTCTTCTGTGATTTATCCTGGCCGACGACGATGAGATAGCGGTCACTGGACGCTATGGCCTGAATGGCAGGTTTTAGCCCTTTACGCTCAAAACCTGACCCGACATAAATCAGTGTGACAGCCTGTTCCGGGATCGACATTTCTGCCCGCGCTGAGCGGCGTTGCTCTTGCGTTGCAGGCGTAAATTTCTCAGCGTCGATGGCGTTATAGATAACCTCGAAGCGGGAAGCATCCACACCATAGCACCGCATGATGTCGCGCTTTACCATCTGCGAGTTACAGATGATCTTTTTCAATTGTGCCGAATGAAACATCTCTTCTTCGGCCCGTAACACGTAGCGATGATACGGGCTGAGCCGCGTGATCAAGCGCTGAGCTGGGGAGATAACGCGTGAGCGCTGTTCCAGCCAGACGCGGTGTGCGCCATCACCTGCACGAAAAATATCGCAACCCGGTATGCGCTCATGGCTTTGTACGATATCGAACTGTGCGGCTTGCCAGCAGTTTTGTGCCGCTACCGCGAAGCCTTTCTCCCGTGAGACCCGTCCGTGTTTTGCAGGATTACACAGGTGAATTTTCCACTTTGGATTAGGTTTGCCTTCCCACTGACGGGTAATGATATTCAACTCGATATTCTCATCGTCCAGCGCCTCAAGTGCGCGGGAGATGAAGCGCTCCGCTCCGCCATCCGGGCGATATTTTTGCCTGACGATCGCCAGCCGGATAGTCTTCATCGCATCAGCCATGCAAATAACTCCTGGCTGCATCCAGCACATCGCTGACCGGAATGGCATGCAGGTAACGTTGCTGTGTTTTCGTATCGATGGAATCAGGCGTTGGCAGTGGTGCGTAATCACCGGCCCAAATTGTGGTGTTGTTGTTGCCCCACGGACGCCAGTGCTGCATTTTCGTTGGTCCGAATAACGCAACGCAAGGTGTGTTCAACGCCGCAGCCATGTGCATCGGTGCGGAATCTACCCCGATAAACAGCTTTGCGCCATCAATCATGGCAGCCAGTTGCGTCAGCGATAACTGGCCAGCGACAGAAATTATCTGAGGGTTATGTGTGAGATCCTGAATCTTACGCACCATCTCCAGCTCTTTTTTATCAGGGCCAGCGGTCATGACGATAGTCATTCCAGTATCACCTAATCCGTCGATGACACTGGCAAATTTGTCGTCGTCCCAGCATTTAAAAATCCAGCGCGACGTAGGCTGAATCACAATATATCCGCCATCGACCTTATTTTTCTTCAGCAACTGCTGACAGAATGCCTTATCACTTTCTGAATAATGCATCGACGTTTGGGCATCTTCAACAGACAGGCCGAGTGCAGACAGAATTGACATGTTCTGCTCGACAGTATGCAATTTACCGTGGTTTTCGGTGGTCACCAGATGGGTATGGCCTGCGCGCCAGAGAAAAGAGCGACGTTTTTTGTAGTCAAAGCCCAGCCTGACCTTCGCGCCGGTAAGCATCGAAAGCAGAGAGCTACGCCACTGATCGGCGAGGTTGATGACCAGATCATAATGTCGCGCACGCACGGCTTTAAGTAACAGCAACTCCTGCTGCAGTTGATAGCGAATACCTTGTTTTTTCCATGTTCTGTCAATGACATGAATAATGGAGAGGGCAGGATGTTCGCTCAGAATTGGTCGTGTTTCTTTATATAAAAGCACGTCAATTTCAGCATCAGGATAATGTTGGTGGAGCCTGTTTATCACCGGCGTCGTCAGCACCATATCTCCGTGATGACGGAGTTTGACCAGCAGAATTCTTCTGGGGGTGAACGCTGCATATTTGGCTTCGGAGTTAGGCATTCTATTATCTGATTTAGAAGATAGTGAGTTGATTCTAGGTGAAGAATCGAATGCTGTGAAGCTATTTATCTGGCTGATATAGAAAGATAAATAACTTCGTTTATGAATGAGTTATAACGGAGTTACAGACGTAAAAGAATCATCCCTTTCTGAAACATTTCAGGCGAGACGTTTACGCAGCGTGTGGAGGCGTTTTAGCCACAACAACAATTGCCACCACTGCTTAAGGCCGCGTGCATTACGCATCATTATCTGGCGAGTGCCGCTGGAGTAGATATCGTCAATCATGGCCTTTTGCGCGGCAGGATCGGGCTCCCTGCGGACGGAGTGACACACGGTTAATGCTTCGCGCGTCACCTGTCTTGGAAACTCAGCATAGATTTTGATTTTGCTTTTATAACGCTGATTCAGTTCATCCAGCATTTTAGCTATCTTCAGATAGTGCCTCTGATACTCAACATTTTTCATCCCGGTACGTTTCTGATTACTGATTGACTGCCCATGGATGTAATATCGATAAAGTATTTTCTGGGTATATCTCACTCGCTGAGCGTTGAACATGACTTCGGTCGTCCAGGGAATATCCTGATGATGTAAACCGGGTTCAAAATAGAGTTGATGTTTCTTAATCAGTGCCAGGCGATAAACACCGAGCCAGACAACATGCAGATAGCGGTTGGTTGCCAGAGCCGTCTTAAGCCAGGTTGCGCCATCCATGACAGCCGTTGAAGTTAATCGATCGGCAGGAATAATCGGTTTTACTTTTTCTGACCCGACGAAGTAACGCTCACCGTTGCACTGTGCGACATCTAAGTCATCCTGTTCACACATATCAATTAACGTCTGGTACATCTGCGGATTGAGTATGTCATCGGCATCGGGGAAGGTAACATAACGGCCTTTGGCGATGTTCAAACCGGCATTGCGCGCGCGTGAAACGCCGCCGTTAGGCTGGCTGATCACCGTAATATGTGGATATTTTTCGGCATATTCTCGTGCAACCTGATCGGAACCATCGGTTGAACCATCATTCACAATGATGATTTCAAGGCTGCTCAGCGTCTGGGCGATCAGCGAATCCATGAAGTTTCTGAACATCTCCCCGGCGTTGTATAAGGGGATGATCGCGCTAAGCCTGATGTCTTCAGGCATCGTTGTCGGGGTCATATCCACAATTTCCACTGATAAGGATGACAAGCAAACGGGGAGTCAGCTTGGCGTACTCCCCGTCAAAATCACTTTTTCTCTAACGAAATGCGGTGACACATTCTCAGCATGAGCAAGTAACCAAACACCAGCACAACAAAATATGGTGATTCGCGATTATAGAACTGAGTATCACCCTGACTGAAATAAATTACCGGCACCGAGAGCAGTAAGAACTCGTATCCTTTGGGTACCAGTTTGAAGGGATACAGCAATAAAACCGCGAAGAACAACAACATAAGGATGCCACCAAAAATCCCCTGCAAGGAGAGCGTATCGATAATGTCATTGTGCAGATGGAATTGCAGGTTGCGGATTGCTTCCGGATTACCGCCTTCATGCTGATTGATGAAGGTGGTTGCCAGAGCGTTACGGCTATCCGCTGACTGACCCATCGGGTGTTGTTTAAATACGTCTATTCCCGCACGCCACATTGAAAAACGAGCTCCAACTGAGGTATTGCGGTCGCCCTGATTATAGGATGTCACTTCGGTTTGGAGATTATCAATACGGTCTAAAACTCTGTTGTAATAAGGATGTCCAGAGAGAGCCCCGGCCAAAATTAAACCGCCGATAGCGAAACCGTAAATTACTTTCGAGGTATGAGAGCTTTTGGCAAAGTCGATAATAATGCTGCCAACACTAAATAATACAAACAGCATAATAGCTGAGCGGGTTTCTGTTGCCGCCAGTACAGCAAAAGTCATTGTCATGATAATAAGACAGGGTAGCCTGTAATGCTTCAGGACATGGTACTTCAGACTATACATAAGCAGAAGTGAGAAAATAGTGAAGGTATACGCCCCGGATGTGGGAGCATCCGAGTTGATTTTTATTCTTTCGCCGGTTTTTAAATAAAAAATAATATGCGAAACGGAAATAACGATAAAAAGCAACGTCATGATGGTGACACCAATACGCAGCGTTGAAATGGACACTTTCCATTTGTGTAAGTTATGTTCTATCGCGTAAAGGACAAAGGCGGCCAATATCAGCCGTTTACCGCTGATCTGATAATGGTAAGCAATTAACGGGTATTGTTCATTTGTAGTTAACATTACCCAAAGTAATTTACTGAGGCCCAAAGTAAAAACAATCCATGAGAAAACATAAAAATGGATTTTCTTTTCTTTTTTTAAGGTAATGAAGATGAAATAGATAATGGCGATATAGGTGATGATATAGAAGAAGTTACGTGTAACCTCACCTGAGTACATAAAAAATGAAATGGATACCGATATAAATAGGAAGAAAATTGCAGCCAATTTATCGTCCATGGATATTTTATTAACTGCTGATAGCCAGTTCTTGATCATAAAGATTGATTCCTAAAAACCTTACTGTTCATATACTTAACCATCCAACGCAAGCTGTTCACATATTGACGTTCGTGCCAGAGCGCCTGCGCATAACGTTTCATCTCTTTGTAAGAAACCGGCATATCATGAGGAACATTACGCCATGGTGATTTCTCATAGTACTGATCATAAAGACTGGCTAATTCACCCATTCCCCAACGATGCCACGGCTTACATTTACCTGTGTAATGAATCAGGATTGTGTCCTCCGGAACGGGTGTTTTTTTACCCACTTTATTCAGGATGATGTCACACACAAGATTATATTTTTTAGGCAGTAATAAAATCTCATGCTCAAGCGCAATGTTAAGTGCGTCCTGATCCGGGAAATTTAATTCTGTTCCATGGATTGCCAGCGTTTTAATAATTCGCTCTGTTGTTTTTTTCTCAATCCAGAGCGGAATATTGATATACAAAAATCCAGAGTTAAAGTAATTACCGCTGGTAAGCCCCAGATGTGGGCACAGTTTGTTGCGAGCTCGCTCGGTATCATTTACGGCAGCCAGCGTGTAGCGACTGATATCTTTTTCATGTAATTCTTTATAATTACCTAAACACAAGGTGTCAGCGTCAAGATAAATGAGTTTCGATGTTACATCCGCAAGAATATAGGGAGTAAACAGGCGGTAATAAATTGCCTGCGGGTAGCGGCCTATTAGCGGCAAATCGGCAAAAGCAGTGTCTTTGAAAACATAACAGGTGATGGCTATAGAACGATTTACGGCCAGTTCGAGAAGCCGGGCTTTTGATTTCTCATCCAGCGGACTTCCAAACACGTGAATATGAAAAGCTAAGTCTGGATTATTTTCCAAAATCGAAAAAACAGTGATGCCCATACCGCGCGCATACGCGTTATTGATGCCGAAGGCGATATGGACAACCGGCAATTCTGAAACCCCTAAATTGTTAACGAGCTCTTCTTTATGCTCAAGATAACTCAGGTATTCCTGATTAGGCATGGTTCTGTTCCTGACCTGTTTTGCTGATGACAAAAGAACGTATCTGATTCAACTGTGCATCACTGAGCGAAAAGAGTTCTTCCGCACTGTGCCTGAACGTATAGGGCGCTGAGAAAACAAAAGATTCCGGCGCAAGCTTTGGATCTTCCGGCTTTAAAATTAATGGCGCAAAAGTCGGATGCTGTTCAGCCAAATCACAAGGGCCTGCAAGGCAAATCATCGGCGTTTCCACCGCATCGGCGATATAAACATTACCCGAGTCAGAAGCAATATACACATCCATCTGTGAGATGGCATGGGGGACTTCATGCAATTTTAACTTACCGATCAGGCTGATAATGTATTCATTGTCGGTTAATTTTGCCAGCAGCGGATCGAGATAAGATTGTTCATTTTCAGGACCAAATACATAGAACTGGCAAGGTAATCCATCCAGACAATTCAGTATCTTTATCCATACGTCAGTCGGAATCGTTTTTGCCTTGTTCCCTGCAGAAATACTGATACCAATTTTTATCTGGTCGTTTTTTGCCAACTCCGGAAGCGGATTTGCCGGGATCCACAATGGCCAGGTAGCATGCTTTTTGTAGCTAGCTGCGGTAAAAGTGGGATTGGCCAGTTTCAGGTAACTTTCCAGCGTGAAATCCGTTTTTCTGTGCATGCGAACAACATCGGCTGTCCAATAAAAAATATTGTGATACCACTTGCGCGCATACGCGATTAAAAAAGCTTTTTTTGGCGCATTACAGAATGCGGCATAGAAAGCATTCACGCTATTTGGCTGAAGCAGATATACGTTGTCGTAGCGATTGAGTAAATGGAACGCGAGACGAATCTTACTGAATAAGGATTTTTTATAATCTTCAATAAGATAAATGGAACCAATCGTTGCATCGTGTTCTGCCAGCGGCAAAACCGTTTTACTGATGAGTACATCAGAGATGTTTAAATACCTCAGGAGCGGGGTGATATTAACGAAATCCCCAATTTTAGCGGTTTGAATCACCAAATTGCGCCCGGTGCGTCGATGAAAAGGTTTCATCAGCATTTTGAACGGCCACAGCAAGATAAAAATTATCACGTAGCTCATGGCCGGTTCGTTTCCTTTTCGACGGACATCACGTCATTCAGCTGCTCAAATACGCGCTCTGCCGGCAGATTCTCCAGCGAATTTTTCTCAGCTTTCAGGATGAACTGATTTTGTCCGTAGCCACCAATTAATCCCGGATCCGTTGGCCCGTAGAGCGTGATGTTAGGGCGATCCAGTGCTGCAGTCAGATGGCTTAAGCCGGTATCGACGGAGATGACGGCTTTCGCGCCAGCCAGCACTTCGGCGACTTTTTCCAGACTTAATTTTGGCAGAACTTCCACGTGCGGAAAGCCTTCCGCCAGACGCAGTGCCCGCTGATATTCGTGCTCGGCGCCCCAGGGGAGTTTAATGCGAATTTGTTGCGCACTCAGCATGCCGATTAACTCCCGCCAGTGTGATTCCGGCCAGTGTTTGTCAGCGCGCGTGGTAGCATGAAGAAATACCAGATACTGGCCTGCATTGGCGGGAAGGCGCGAGAGGAAGCGGGCCGCAATGGCGTAATCACCCTGAGCTGAAGGTTTCTCATAGCCCAGACTTTTGGCAAACAGTACTCTGGTGCGTTCAACCGCATGCTGTTTTTTATCGATTTCATGGCGATGATTGTAAAACCAGCTGGCAAAGGGCTCACGAGCACTTTTGCAGTCCTGCCCGTGTTTTTCACCTTTAGCGACGCGGGTGATCAGTGCTGCACTTTTGATCAAACCTTGTGCATCAATCACAGCATCGTAAGTCTGAGACTGTACTTCACGTTTGAAGTCACAGCGCTGCTGGCGGGTTTCAGAACCGAACCAGTTTTTACGCCAGCGCCGTATGGCAACTGGAATAACGCGATCGACCGCCGGGTGCCAGCCAGGAATCTGCGCAAAACCCTCTTCCACGACCCAGTCAAAGCGGATCCCCGGAATAGCCTGTAACGCATCTGTCAGTGCAGGAAGCGTGTGCAATACGTCACCCATTGACGATGTTTTGACGATGAGAACCCGCATTACTGCTCCTTCCTTGTGCCCAGTAACAAAACCAATTCCTGATGGACCTGCTCTGGCTGAATATCGATCAGGCTTTGGTGATAGCCTTCTTCAGCATCACCTTTGCGGACTTTATGATAGCCGGTGATCAGGCGGATAACTTTTGCCTGATGGCTGAGTGGTGGCGTGAAATCAGGACTGCTAGGGCCATAGAGCGCAACAAGTGGCTTATCCAGCGCGGCAGCAACGTGCATCAGGCCGGAGTCATTACTGACAACGGCGTTGCAGGCAGCGATCATTACCACCGCCTGATCCAGTGAGGTTTTTCCGGCCAGATTAAGACAGAAAGGCTGTGCGCTTTCAGTAAGCGCAAGGCGAATTTGCTCGCCTGCGGCATGATCTTTGGCGGAGCCAAACAAAACCACCTGCTGACCTTCGGCGATCAGTTTTTCTGCTAACGCGGCGTAATGATAATGCGGCCAACGTTTTGCCGGGCCGAATTCTGCGCCGGGGCAAAAACCGATTAATGGCCGTGCGATATCGATGGCAAAAGAGGCGTTAACTGCGGTGATTTCTGTTTCAGAGACCTGCAATTTTGGCCACAGAATCGGCTGTGGCAGATCTTCGGCCGTGTGGATTTGCGCAGCATCGTAGCCCAGCGCAGCGTAGCGCTGAACCATCAATGGGAAAGCGGCTTTATCCAGCACGCGTAAATCATTGAGCAGGCCGTAGCGCATTTCGCCGCGCCACCCGGTTCGCAGAGGAATATGCGCAAAGAACGGTACCAGCGCGGATTTAAACGAGTTGGGTAACACGTAGGCACGCTGATAATTTTCGTCGCGCAGAGAAATGCCCAGACGGCGGCGCTCACCCAATTCCAGTGCGCCATGACCCAGCGGCATCGCCAGCGCCTGATTCACTTCAGGCATTCTGTCGAGCAGTGGACGGCACCATGCGGGTGCCATCACGTCAATTTGTGCGTCCGGGTGCGCCACTTTCAGGGTGCGGTAAAGACTTTGTGACATCATCATGTCACCGACCCATGACGGCCCAATTACCAGTATTTTCATACCGTTAATCCATTCCTCAATGTGCGGTTCTTAGACTGTGCGGTTGAGCCAGCTCATGTATTCCGTCACACCTTCGGCAACCGTTTTGAACGGCTTGTCATAACCGGCTTTACGCAAAGCTGTCATATCTGCCTGCGTGAAAGACTGGTAACGACCTTTCAGTTTTTCCGGGAAAGGAATGTATTCGATATCGCCTGATTTGTGATAGGCAACCACGGCATCCGCCACAGCCTGGAAAGACTCTGAACGGCCGGTACCGCAGTTGAAAATACCGGAAACACCGTTTTGCCAGAACCACAGGTTTACTGCTGCGACGTCTCCGACATAGATGAAATCACGTTTAAAACCTTCGCTGCCGGAGAATAATTTAGGATTCTCACCTGCGTTGATTTGGTTGTTCAGATGGAATGCAACGCTGGCCATGCTGCCTTTATGACCTTCACGTGGGCCATAAACATTGAAGTAGCGGAATCCGCAGATCTGGGATTCAGCGTGAGGCAAAATTTCACGGACATATTGGTCAAACAGGAACTTAGAGTAACCGTACACATTCAGCGGCTGCTCGTACTGACGTTCTTCAACAAAGCTGGTGCTCTGGCTGCCGTAGGTCGCAGCGGAAGAGGCGTACAGGAAAGGAATACTACGGTCGAGACAGAAATGCAGGATATCTTTCGAATACTGATAGTTGTTATCCATCATGTATTTGCCGTCCCACTCCGTGGTGGACGAGCACGCGCCTTCATGGAAGATAGCGTCGATATCACCCAGATCATCACCGGCAACGATGCTGGCGATGAAGTCTTCTTTATCGCAGTAATCCGCAATATCCAGATCGACCAGATTGACGAATTTGGTGCCGTCTTTCAGGTTGTCGACCACTAAAATATCGCGGTATCCCATATCATTGAGCGATTTAATTATATTGCTGCCGATAAAACCAGCGCCGCCAGTGACGATTATCATGGGACTCACCTTTAATCATTTTAAAATCACGCACCATGCGTGATTTATACAGTTGGCAATATCATAACACTTCATTATCAAGCTCACATTGGGAAGGTGTCCGATAAGACGCATTCTTATGTTTCAGAGCGTAAGGCGTGAACTATGCTGCAAAATGAAGATATTGTGAGCGTTTTCATCGTTATTTCATATACAGATTAGTAATGTATTCCGTGAATGAGTCATTTCAGGAGAATACTGTATGTCTGTTTCGTTTTATCGCCAATTGGAAGACCAGCTCGATCAGGCGCGGGTTGATGGATTGTTTAAGGAAGAACGCATTCTCACCACGCCACAGCAGCCAGAGGTTTCGGTTGCCGGTGGAAAGCCGGTCATTAATTTTTGCGCGAATAACTATCTCGGTCTGGCGAACCATCCCGCATTAATTCAGGCGGCGAAGGCCGGGCTCGACAGCCACGGTTTTGGCATGGCCTCGGTGCGTTTTATCTGCGGCACACAAGATACGCATAAAGAACTCGAACATCGTCTGGCGGATTTTCTCGGTATGGACGATGCCATTCTGTATTCCTCCTGTTTCGATGCTAACGGCGGTTTATTTGAAACGCTGTTAGGTGAAGAAGACGCGATTATCTCCGATGCACTTAATCATGCGTCGATCATCGACGGCGTGCGTCTGTGCAAAGCCAAACGCTATCGTTACGCCAACAACAATATGGCCGAGCTGGAAGCCCGCTTGCAGCAGGCCAAAGACGATGGCGCGCGGCACATTCTGGTGGCGACCGACGGTGTGTTCTCAATGGATGGCGTGATTGCCAACCTCAAAGGCGTGTGTGATTTGGCCGAGCGTTTCGATGCGCTGGTGATGGTGGATGATTCCCATGCTGTCGGTTTTGTCGGCGCAGAAGGGCGGGGAACGCACGAATATTGTGATGTCATGGGGCGTGTGGACATTATTACGGGTACGCTCGGGAAAGCGCTGGGGGGAGCATCCGGCGGTTATACTGCGGCGCGTCAGGAGGTGATCGACTGGCTGCGTCAGCGCTCGCGTCCTTATCTCTTCTCGAACTCTTTAGCACCGTCGATTGTTGCTGCATCTATTGAAGTTTTGTCGATGCTCGAAAAAGGCAGCGAACTGCGCGAAAAGCTTCTCTCCAATTCCAAATTGTTCCGTGAAAAAATGACCACTGCCGGATTTACGCTGGCCGGTGCAGATCATGCCATTATCCCAGTCATGCTCGGCGAGGCGCGTCTGGCGCAGGATTTCGCCGCTCAGCTGCAACAGGAGGGGATTTACGTCACCGGTTTCTTTTATCCGGTCGTGCCTCAGGGACAGGCACGTATTCGTACCCAGATGTCCGCAGCGCACACGAAGGAACAGATTGAACACGCCGTGGACGCCTTCACCCGTATCGGCAAAAAACTTGGCGTGATCGCCTGAGGAGTGTCCATGAAAGCGTTAGCAAAACTGAAACGTGAAGAAGGTATCTGGATGACCGATGCGCCGGTACCGGAGTTAGGGCATAACGATTTGCTGATCAAAATCCGCAAAACGGCGATATGCGGTACTGATGTGCATATTTATAATTGGGACGCATGGTCACAAAAAACCATTCCCGTGCCGATGGTCGTCGGACATGAGTATGTCGGCGAAGTGGTCGGGATCGGGCAGGAAGTCAAAGGCTTCAGTTTGGGTGATCGTGTTTCCGGCGAAGGGCACATCACCTGCGGACACTGTCGCAACTGTCGCGGTGGCCGCACGCACCTTTGCCGTAATGCGCAGGGGGTGGGGGTTAACCGTCCCGGCGCCTTTGCGGAGTATCTCGTTTTGCCGGCGTTCAATGCCTTTAAGATCCCTGATAATATTTCAGATGATCTGGCCGCGATTTTCGACCCGCTCGGCAATGCCGTGCACACGGCATTGTCGTTTGATCTGGTCGGCGAGGATGTATTGATAAGCGGTGCCGGGCCGATAGGCATCATGGCAGCGGCCATTTGCAAACACGTCGGTGCGCGTCACGTGGTCATTACTGACATGAACGAGTACCGGCTGGAGCTTGCGCGTAAAATGGGCGTCACGCGCGCGGTGAATGTCAGCCAGCAAAGCCTGCCGGAAGTGATGGAAGAGCTGGGCATGACCGAAGGGTTTGATGTCGGGCTGGAAATGTCGGGCGCCCCCGCCGCCTTTCGCAGCATGATCAGTGCCATGAACCACGGTGGCCGAATTGCCATGCTGGGCATCCCTTCGGCAGAAATGGCCATCGACTGGAATCAGGTGATCTTCAAAGGTCTATTTATCAAAGGGATTTATGGCCGCGAGATGTTTGAAACCTGGTACAAAATGGCAGCGCTAATCCAGTCGGGATTAGACCTCACGCCACTGATTACCCATCATTTCCCGATTGATGACTTCCAGAAAGGCTTTGACGCTATGCGTTCTGGCCACTCCGGAAAAGTGATCCTTGACTGGTAATCACGTTCTGAAATGAAAAAGGCCCGCTAAATCAGCGGGCCTTATGGTTATGTTCGGCAAAAAACTTAAGCCGCCGGGTCCGCCGTTTGCTTTTCAGCATCCGTCAGATAACGTACTTTGCGCGTGTAATCCTGACCTTTAAACAATAACTCGTTATTCGGCGAGGCAAGATACTTTTGCCATTCAGTCAGCGGGAAACCGCCGTGCGCGCCAATCACCTCTTTTGGAATAACGGACGGCGTGCCGCCAATTTTCTTCGACACCGGCCAGTTCATCCAGTCGCCCAAATTAACGCTTTTGATATCCAGAGTGTCGAGCATCGCGGCAAGCGGTAATTGATCCGTTGGCGGTTGATTGTCAGGCAGAATGTTCCACGTATCACGGAAGAACATAATCCACAGCGGACACAATCGTTCCCAGGTTTTACGCGTTGCGGCTAAGAATGCGCCGTTGACGTGATCCACGATGTAAGGCCGCACACTGTTTTTGTAATAAGCTGGAATGGTCGCTGGATCGCATCCGTCGAGTTTTGCGATCATTTTTCCCTGACGGAAGCTCGAGTAAATATGATTCTCGTGCAGCTGAATTTCCGGCATTTTCAGCAGATTTAAATCAGAGTCGATCATCAAAATACCGTCAGTTCTGGCCTGTAAAGGAGCCATCAGTTTGATTAAACGGCTGAGATAAATTTGCTTGTAGCGGTAATCACCGGACTTTGTCTCCGGGTTAAGCGTCACAATGCGGACCTTCTCCGGCAGCGGCCTGAACTGACTGGCGTCCTGATCGGTCACGATGACAATTTCCTGCAGCTGAGTGGCAAATTTGTCGGCGAATTCTGCGCACAAACAGGCTTCTTCAATATAGTCAGCGCCCGCGGAAGGGATTACCACGGACGTCACGCTGTTCTTAGGCATGCCTGCTGTCACTGTCTGCGCATAGGGCAGATTATGGCGCGAAAGAATGTGACGATATTTTGAATTCAGGAATTTGAACATGTTCAGCCTTGTTTCTTTTTGACACTACTTAAAACGGTTTCAACGCCAGAGACATATTTCTCAATGGCAAATTTATCGCGAACATTGGTGTTCGCCTGCTGTGCTATCTCATTACGAAGATGTTCGTTGAGATACAATGTTTTCATATGGTTAAAGAGCATATCAACGTCGCCGTACTCAAATAACATGCCGGTCTCGGCGTTCTTTACCAGTTCAGCGGTACCGGTTACGTTGGAGCCAATGACCGGTGTTTCCAGCAGCATCGCTTCTAAAACAACACGGGGCAGGCCTTCGCTTTTCGACCCTAAAATAAAGGCATCAAACGCGGACAGATATTCCAGCGCGTTGCTTTGAAAACCGGTAAAGACCACTTTATCCATTATATTCAGGCTGGCAGCCTGCTGAATAAGGCGGCGCAAATTTGGGCCTTCGCCGACAAAGACCATCATCCACTTTGCTTCCGGGAAAGCCCGGTTGAATTTATCCAGCGCCAGCAAGGTGAAATGATGTGCTTTACGGTTAATCAGTGATCCAATGCTGCCAAAGATAAAAGTATCATCGGTCGCGCTCAAGTCCTTACGGATGTTGGCGCCATCGGGCAATGATTGATTGATATCGATGCCATTGAAAACAGTAAAACATAACTCACTGCGCACTCCGCGCTTTAGCAATTGTTCCTGCACGCCCTGTGAAACAGAAATAATGCTGTGGCAGAACTTATTCACAATGCGCACGACATCGCGGTTCAGCACCGGCTCAATACGGCAATGCTGCACAATAGCTGTCGGCAAACCTGCGGTGGAATAATACCCTTCGACGTTAGAGCTGGGCTGATTATTCATATAAAGAATGTCGAACTGGCCGAGCTCAAGCAGGGAGTGGATCTTGCGAATGTTGGGATTGATTCTCCAGACTTTATCAATGGAGTAAATCGCTTTCTGACGCAGATGACTACTGAAGAAAAACAGGGTACGCAGCACTTCTTTGGTAATTTTCGCCCAGGCGGGTTGTTTAACCTGTGGGATAAAGAAGACGGGAACGTTCAGCGAGTTCAATATCTGGCTGATAGTTTCCCCGTTATCCCGCGCGTAATCATTGTAAAAGCAGCAGCTAATTTCAAATTTTTCCCGATCGATTCTTTTCAGCAGCTCTAACATACTGTTAGTGCCACCTCCCCATTCTTTGCCGCTGTCGAGCAGCAGAATTTTAGATCGATCTTGTCCCATTTGTGAGCGCCCCTGCGCAGTCTGAATCCAAAAACATGCAGCGCCCATTATAGGGGGCAAATTCTTTAAGCTCTACCTATTTGGTTTTGAGCACTAAAATGATGTTTATCAATGCGTTGAATTCTGAATTATTTTTTGTGCGTCAGGTTTTTTCTCTGCTGCCGGTTCAACCGGTGCGGATCCCTGCATTTGTGGGAACGTTGCCAACGCATGATACTGGCGCTCAATGAACAGGACGGCCGGCGTAGTCGCCAGACTTTCACCGATGACTTTAAACATGCTATCCGCATAAATCTGAGGAACGGGATGTTTCACGCGACAAATGCTGATGCCTTTAGACGTTGATTTCGCTGGAGTGGTTTTAGGCGGTTTACCCGTGGAGGTTAAACTGTGCATTGGTTCGTTGAGCAGGTCGCTTGGCCGCACCAGCACGATGTCGGAAGGCAAATTTGGCAGCATTTGTTGCAGTACTTTCACCGTCGTGGGATGCGGATGGCCTATGGCGATCGCATAGCCATTTTTGCGGGCCAGTTGAATGGCGCGCTCAAACTGACGGCGAATTTCAGCCTCATTCTGTACATCATCTAGAAAGACGTTGCGCTTGATGACTTTCACGCGGGTTCCTTCGGCGGCCTGGACCGACTTAGTATTGCCGATAGTCATGCTGTCGAGGAAGAACAGATTGTGGGCGTTCATGGCCTGCATGACATTTTCCATACCGGTCAGGCTGGAGGTCATGGCGCTGCCCATATGGTTGTTGATGCCAATCGCGTAGGGAATATTAGCGATCGCCTGATCGACGATCCGCTTCACTTCCCCGGCGCTCATGCCGGGAGTCAGCGTATTTTTTTCCAGCGGTTGTTTGCTCAGCGGCGCCATTGGCAGGTGGATTAGAATCTCACGTCCCTGCTGGTGGGCCTTGTTCATCATCATCTGCGAATCGGGTGCATTAGGGAAAATCGCCACGGATACCGCTTTTGGCATCTGAAGTACCTGGTTTTCCTCATGCTGGCGATAACCAAAGTCATCAATCAGAATGGATAATTTCGCAGCCTGAACCTGACAAACGAATAACGCAGTACCACAAAGGGCAGCTAAAACGGACTTTTTATATTGCAATGCTATCTTCCCAACCACGGCTGTGGGTTAACGGCCTGGCCCTGACGACGAATTTCAAAATACAGCGATGGCTGGCCCTGTCCGCCACTGTTCCCTACTTTGGCAATGGCCTGACCGGTTCTCACCTGATCGCCTACGCTGACCAGCGCATCCTGGTTGTACCCGTACAAACTCATGTCGCCCTTGCCGTGGTCGATCACCACCACCAGGCCATAACCTTGTAACCAGTCCGCCAGAATGACGCGGCCTTCTGCAATGGCACGCACATCGCTGCCTTCACGTGCCGAAATGACAATGCCTTTCCAGCGTAGTTCACCCTGCAACTGTTCACCGAAACGGTGTATCAACGAACCAGTAACCGGCCACATGTTTTGGCCTGATGGCCTTCCCAGCCCGCCGGTGCGCGCCATCAGCGATTGCTCGCTTTGCGTCGGTTTGTAGGTGGAGCCTTTTTTCTTCGCCTGCTGTTCTTTCGCCCGCACGGCGGCTGCTTCGCGCGCTTCTTTCTCAGCACGGGCTTTTGCAGCACGCTCAGCGGCCGCAATTTTGTTTTGCAGGCTAGATTCGTTGGCACGCAGTTCCGTCAGGCTTTGCTCATCTTTTTGCAAAGAGGACTCGAGCGCGGTCAGCGTTTGTTTGCGCGCTGCACGAGCCTGCTCAAGTTTTTGCTGCTGAGTCTGCTGTTCGCCTAACAGGTTTTTCTGTTGGATTTGTTTGGACTGCAACGCAACCCGCTGTTCGCCGAGCGTGGTGCGCGTTTGTTTGAGTTCTTCGATGGTCTTCTGGCGGGCTACATTCAGATAGCCGAAATAGGCCAGGATCCGCTCGCTGCGTTCGCTTTCTTCACTACTGAGAAGCAGTTGCAGGCCTTTATGCTGGCCGATACGGAATGCGGAATCGAGCTGTTTGGCGAGAATGCCTTCCTGCGTTTTTTGCTGTTTCTGCAGTTTGTCGATAGACAGCGTCAGCCCGGAGATATCTTTCTCAAGCGTACTCAGCGTCGATTGTGTGCCGCGAAGTTGGGAGCTGGCCGACGCAATGGTTTTTTCCTGCGCCTGCAATTGTTGCAACAGCGTACCGCGCTGTTGTTTCTGCTGTTTAACGCTTTTCTCTTTTTCTGCGATGTTTTGCTGAATGGTTTTGAGCTGATCTTTATTGTCATCAGCGTGGGCAGTGAGAGAGAGCGTCAATAAAGAGGCGCAAAGCAATATGGCTGAAGATGGGAAGGCGGATACGACCTTGTCCGAAGCGGAAAGGCGGGTTCTCATCAGGCTGAAATGAATGAATTTGCTCAAACTTTTTTCCGCTTGTCGACCGTGGATGATAGACAATATGGCTGTCCCTGGCCGTATCGTAACACTAATCAACCGGCTGATGCACAAACAAAAAAGGCGTACCCACCTGAGCGGATACGCCTGTATTTCAGGGTTTTTAAGGAAATTAACGCGCGATAAACAGCGGTTTGCCACTCATCTCTGGTGGAATTTCCATTCCCATCAGCGAAAGCATGGTTGGCGCGATATCCGACAGTTTGCCGCCTTCTACTGCTTCTGCGCTGCCACCCACATAAATCAGCGGGACTGGCAGGCTGGTGTGCGCGGTGTGCGCCTGACCGGTGGCCGGATCACGCATCTGTTCTGCGTTACCGTGATCAGCGGTGATCAGCAACTGGCCTCCAGCGGCTTTCACGGCGTCAACTACTTGCGCAACACAGTTATCGAGCGTTTCCACCGCATTGACGGCTGCTTCATAAACACCGGTGTGGCCGACCATGTCGCCATTCGGATAGTTACAAATGATGGCGTCGTATTTGCCGCTGGCAATAGCGCCCAGCAGTTTTTCAGTGAGCTCTGCGGAGCTCATTTCCGGTTGCAGATCATAGGTTGCCACGTTCGGGGATTTCACCAGAATGCGGTCTTCGCCAGTAAACGCGTCTTCCATACCACCGTTAAAAAAGAAGGTGACGTGGGCATATTTCTCGGTTTCAGAGATGCGCAGCTGCGTTTTGTCATGTGCCATCAGCCATTCGCCCAGCGTATTTTTCAGGGAGGCTGGCGGATATGCGCAGGCCGCGTCGATGTCGGCAGCATATTCGGTCAGCATGACGAAGTCGCCGAAATTGATCACTTTTTCGCGGATAAAACCGTCGAAGTCAGGGCTGATGAAAGCGCGGGTAATTTCGCGTGCACGGTCAGCACGGAAGTTCATGAAGATCATCGCGTCGCCATTATTAAGCGCGGCAGTTTCTTCACCTGCCGCCTGCAACACGGTCGGTTTCACGAATTCATCATTTTCATCGCGGGCATACGCAGCTTGCAGGCCTGCCAGGGCGTTATCGGCCGTGAACGCGCCTTTTGCCTCAGTCATCAGGTCATAGGACAGTTGTACGCGATCCCAACGATTATCGCGGTCCATGGCGTAGTACCGGCCAACGATTGATGCTATACGGCCCGTACCAATCTCAGCGAATTTCTCAGTGAAACGTTTTAAGGCAGATTCTGCGCTGCGTGGTGGTGTATCGCGGCCATCAAGGAAAGCATGTAGATAAATCGCTTTTGCGCCGCGACGATGGGCCAGTTCAACCATCGCCATAATATGGTCTTCGTGGCTATGAACGCCGCCTGCAGAGAGAAGACCCATAATGTGAACCGCTTTACCTGCGCTGACAGCGCGATCAACAGCGCCGGTTAGTACGCTATTATTAAAGAAGTCGCCTTCTTTAATCTCTTTATCGAGGCGAGTCAGATCCTGATACACAATGCGACCCGCGCCTAAATTGACATGTCCGACTTCGGAGTTGCCCATCTGGCCGTCTGGCAAGCCGACGTCCAGACCCGATGCGGCGATCAGCGTATGGGGTTGGGTCGCCCAAAGGTTATCCATGACCGGTGTTTTGGCATTCAGAATCGCGTTGTCTTGTTGTTCTTCACGATGACCGTAACCATCAAGAATCACCAGAACCATCGGTTTTTTGTTGCTCGACATGTCAATTGACCTCAGTTTAAAAGATGAAATGCTCAATAGCCTCGCCGGCTGAACAGGCTTAAACAGGCGTGGCTATGTGCATTCAGGTGGGCTGATTTTACCTTAGTCAGCAAGGCGAATAGCCGTGAGAGATCAAAGATGGGGTGAGGTGAGGGTTAACTTTCACTATAAAGGCGTGTTAATTTTTCGGGATGTGCCGCAGATTGTGGCATTAGCCCGAGCTTACTGGCTGTATTTGCTCCGACGCGCAGGTATACTCTGAAGCCTTGAATTTTCCCCTAACTGACGGGAGTTGCTACACCCCATGCAAGATATTATGCCATTCATCAGTGCGCATCCGGTTCTCAGCCTGGCGTGGGTTGCGTTACTGATTGCAGTAATTGTGACCACCTTTAAAACACGTTTTTCTAAAGTAAAAGAGATCACCCGTGGTGAAGCAACCCGCCTGATCAACAAAGAAGATGCCGTCGTTGTCGATGTGCGTACGCGTGAAGAGTTCCGCAAAGGCCACATCGCCACGTCCCTGAATGTGCTTACCACAGACATCAAAAGCAATAATCTGGGTGAGCTGACTAAACATAAAGCACAGCCGGTTATTGTGGTCTGTGCAACAGGCCAGACTTCCCGCACTGCGGCAGAAGGCCTAATCGCGGCCGGTTTTGAGCGTGTTTTCACGTTGAAAGAAGGTATCAGTGGCTGGAGCGGCGAAAATTTGCCATTGGCACGCGGTAAGTAAGATTTCAGCCCAATCGCAACGGCATTAAAATCTACGACTTAGAGGTGGAACCCATGGCTAAAATTGAAATCTACACCAAGGCAACCTGTCCTTATTGCCATCGTGCGAAAGCCCTGCTTAACAGCAAAGGCGCTTCATTCGATGAAATCGCAATTGATGGTGACGCGGATAAACGTGAAAAAATGATCGCCCGCAGCGGTCGTTCAACCGTTCCTCAGATTTTTATCGATGGACAGCACGTTGGCGGTTGCGATGATTTACATGCGCTTGATGCACGCGGTGGTCTCGACCCCTTGCTGGGGTAATCGGGGCGGCTGCGTATTTTCATTAAGTGTTAAAGGACTTTTAACTCAAGGGTACTACTCACATGTCAGAACAAAATAACACCGAAATGGCTTTCCAGATCCAGCGTATTTACACCAAAGATATCTCTTTCGAAGCGCCAAATGCACCTCAGGTTTTCCAGCAAGACTGGCAGCCAGAAGTGAAACTGGATCTTGATACCGCATCCAGCCAGCTGGCTGAAGGCGTGTATGAAGTCGTATTGCGTGTAACGGTAACGTCTTCACTGGGCGACGAAACCGCGTTCCTGTGTGAAGTTCAGCAAGGTGGTATCTTTAGCATTTCCGGTATCGATGGCAACCAGATGGCGCATTGCCTGGGTGCATACTGCCCGAACATTCTGTTCCCGTATGCCCGTGAGTGCATCACCAGCCTGGTTTCCCGCGGTACCTTCCCGCAATTGAACCTGGCACCTGTCAACTTCGACGCGCTGTTCATGAACTATCTGCAACAGCAAGCTGAAACCGAAGGTGCTGAACCACATCAGGATGCCTGATGAAAACCGTCAATGCGTCAATGACTGTAATCGGTGCCGGCTCGTACGGCACCGCTTTAGCAATTACCCTTGCCAGAAATGGCCATCCCGTTGTGCTGTGGGGACACAATCCCGACCACATCAACGCCTTGCAACGCGCCCGTTGTAATCAGGAATTCCTGCCTGATGTGCCATTCCCCGACAATCTGCTGCTTGAAACTGACCTGTCCGTCGCGTTAGCGGCCAGCCGCAATGTGCTGGTTGTCGTGCCGAGCCATGTGTTTGGTGACGTGCTGCGTCAGCTGAAACCCCATTTACGTGCTGATGCGCGTGTCGTATGGGCGACCAAAGGTCTGGAAGCAGAAACCGGACGTCTGTTGCAGGATGTCGCGCGTGAAGAACTCGGCGATACGATCCCGTTAGCCGTGGTTTCTGGCCCGACGTTCGCCAAAGAACTGGCGGCGGGAATGCCGACGGCGATTTCTCTGGCGGCCACGGATGCCAGTTTTGCCGACGATTTACAGCAACTGCTGCACTGTGGCAAAAGCTTCCGCGTTTACAGCAACCCCGATTTCATCGGTGTGCAGCTGGGTGGTGCGATTAAAAACGTGATTGCTATCGGTGCCGGTATGTCTGACGGCATTGGTTTCGGTGCAAATGCCAGAACGGCATTGATCACCCGTGGTCTGGCCGAAATGAGCCGCCTCGGAACCGCGCTGGGTGCCGATCCTGCCACGTTTATGGGCATGGCAGGTTTGGGTGATTTGGTGTTAACCTGCACAGACAATCAGTCACGTAACCGCCGCTTCGGTATTATGCTGGGGCAGGGGATGGATGTTCAGACCGCTCAGGACACCATTGGTCAGGTTGTTGAAGGCTATCGCAACACCAAAGAAGTACGGGTGCTGGCGCAGCGGCATAATGTTGAAATGCCTATTACGGAACAGATTTATCAGGTTTTATACTGCGGTAAAGATGCCCGTGAAGCTGCCACGAATTTACTTGCCCGTGCGAGCAAGGACGAAAAACACAGCCACTGACCGGCGATAAGTAGCATAGCCACCTTGTTGGAGATCCCCACAGGGCGGCTTTTTATTATCCGAACCTGCAAAGTTGTAAGGAACAGTGATGTCGTTAGAGGAATTAGAACTGGTCTGGAATAACATTAAATCAGAGGCGCGAGCACTGGCTGAGTGTGAACCTATGCTGGCGAGCTTCTTCCACGCGACGTTGCTTAAGCACGAAACGCTGGGCAGTGCGTTGAGCTATATTCTCGCCAATAAACTGGGCAACCCAATCATGCCTGCGATGGCTATTCGTGAAGTTGTCGAAGAGGCCTATCGCAATGATGAACAAATGATCCTCTCTGCCGCGCGCGATATTCTGGCTGTGCATCAGCGTGATGCTGCCGTCGACAAATACTCCACTCCTCTTTTGTATCTGAAAGGCTTCCATGCGCTACAGGCTTATCGCATAGGTAACTGGTTGTGGAAGCAGGATCGCAAAGCGCTGGCGATCTATTTTCAGAATCAGATTTCCGTTTCCTTTGGCGTGGATATCCACCCTGCGGCGCGTATTGGTTGCGGCATCATGCTCGACCACGCGACGGGGATTGTTATCGGTGAAACGGCCGTAGTCGAAAACGACGTCTCAATTCTGCAATCTGTCACGCTTGGCGGTACCGGTAAAACATGCGGTGACCGACATCCGAAAATTCGCGAAGGTGTAATGATTGGTGCGGGCGCGAAGATTCTCGGCAATATTGAAGTTGGTGTGGGGGCGAAGATTGGCGCAGGGTCTGTGGTCTTGCAGTCAGTGCCCGCACATACCACGGCGGCGGGTGTGCCCGCGCGTATTGTTGGCAGACCGGAGAGCGAGCGTCCTTCGATGGATATGGATCAACACTTCAACGGTATCGTGCAGGGTTTTGAATTCGGCGACGGTATCTGACACAAAAATGGCATGCCTGTGCATGCCATAATTTTACTTTACTCCCTTCGCATTCATTCCTTCAGCAAAGCACCCGGATATCCCAGCTGGCGCCACGCTTCATAGACCACCACAGATACGGCATTCGACAGATTCATGCTGCGGCTTTCCGCAAGCATCGGAATGCGGATTTTATGGTTGGCGGGCAGATTATCTAAGATGTATGCCGGAAGACCACGGGTCTCTGGGCCGAATACCAGAAAATCATTATCCTGATAGCTGACGGCGCTATGCGCAGGCGTGCCTTTGGTGGTCAGCGCGAACAGGCGCTGCGGATTTTCGCTGGTGAGAAAAGCGTCGTAATTCGCATGATGTTTGATGCTGGCGAATTCGTGGTAATCCAGCCCGGCGCGGCGCAGGCGTTTATCATCCCAGCCGAAACCCAAAGGCTCGATAAGGTGAAGCTGACATCCTGTGTTGGCACACAAACGGATGATGTTGCCGGTATTTGGCGGGATTTCTGGTTCAAATAAAACGATGTTAAGCATGCGTCCCCCTGATAGAGGGACGCAGAATAGCAGAAACTTAACGCTGGTGCAGTGGCAGCCAGATAATCAACCTCAGGCCGCCCAGTGGGCTGTCTTCGGCTCTTACCTTCCCGCGATGCTGCTGAACCGCCGTATCGACGATAGCCAGCCCAAGGCCTGTACCGCCGGACTCACGGTCACGCGCTTCATCGGTACGATAGAACGGGCGGAAAATCTGTTCGCGATCGGTTTCACTGACGCCAGGACCATCGTCATCCACGGTGATGGTGATCCCGTCGCTGTCGTGGGCGAAATTCAGTGCAATATGGTGATGCGAATAACGCAGAGCGTTACGCACGATATTCTCCAGCGCACTGTCTAGTGCGGCAGCATTACCGATGAGTTTCCATGGTCCCGGAGGCGACGTCACCTCCAGCGTTTTGCCCATTTGTTCGGCTTCAAACTGCGCGTCGTCAATCACACCTGCCCACAACTCATTGGCTTTCAGCGTTTCCCGCGACAGCTCATTCTTATGCTGACTGCGTGAAAGAACCAACAAGTCATTGATCATGCTATCAAGGCGTTGTGCTTCATTTTCAATACGTTGCAGCTCTTTGCCTTCGCCATGACGACGACGCATCAGCGCGGTCGCCAGTTGCAGCCTTGTCAGCGGCGTACGCAGCTCGTGCGAGATATCCGAAATCAGCCGTTGCTGTGCGGTTACCATGCGTTCGAGTGCGCTCACCATCTGATTGAAGCTGGCACCAGTGGCAAGAAATTCCTGCGGTCCGGCTTCAAGCTCCGGATGCTGTTTGAGATTTCCTCGAGCCACGTCGTCCGCCGCGTTTTTCAACTTACGCGCTGGTTTCGCCAGGCTCCACGCCAGCCAGAGCAGCAGAGGGGCGCTGATCAGCATCGTGACAATCAGCAGCAGCAACGGTCGGTCAAACATCAGGTTAATGAAGTCGGACTGAGAGCTGCTGGCCGGACGCATCAGATAAAGCTGATAATTATCCTCTCCATCACGTACCGAAAACGGGCCAACCATTTCGACGCGGCCATACTTTTTCTTTTTCGGACGGTCTGAGTTATCAGACTGCCCGATAAAGTTACGCACAATCTGCATTTCATTGCGTTGCGCGCCAATCACCCGGCCTTCGCTGGTAACCAGTAACAAACGCTGGCCCGGCGGTGCCCATTTGTCGATTGCGCGGAACAGCCTGCGCCACCACATCAAATCATTTGCCGGATCGTTCACCAGCTCAGCTTCGACGTGTTGTTCAATCATCAAGCCTTGCCGTTGCTCATTATCGAGCAACGGCGTTATCTGGCGTGAATCGAGTTTCGGCACCATCAATACCAACATTAGCACCAGTGCTAACGTGAACCAGAAAATGGCAAAAATACGTGCCGTAAGGCTGTTTATCATGAAGCAGAAACCATCAGATAACCGCGTCCACGAAGGGTTTTAAACCATGGATGTCCGTCCTGACGATCGGGCAATTTACGGCGTAAATTCGAAATATGCATATCAATGGCACGGTCAAATGGTGTCAGACGTTTCCCCAGCACTTCCTGACTCAGATGTTCACGGGAAACAACCTGGCCGAGATGTTTTGCCAGTAAATACAACAGGGTAAACTCAGTACCTGTTAAATCCAGCGCTTCACCGTCAAAGCTGGCTTCCTGACGCCCTGGGTTCAGTTGCAAACCGTCTACTTCCAGCGTCGGGGAACCGTTGTTTTCATTGGTCTGCTGTTGTTCGCTCCAGTTGGAACGGCGCAGCATTGCCCGAATACGGGCGACCAGTTCGCGGTCATTAAACGGCTTTGGCAGGTAGTCATCGGCGCCGAGTTCCAGCCCCAATACGCGATCCAATTCACTGCCGCGCGCGGTTAACATAATCACTGGCGTCTGATGACGCTGGCGTAATTCTTTAAGGGTTTCAATGCCGTTTTTCTTCGGCATCATGACGTCAAGCAACAGCAGATCAATGGTGTTATCGACTTTCTCTAATGCCTGCTCACCGTCGTAAGCCACTACAACATTAAAGCCTTCCATTTCGAGTAATTCTTTCAAAAGTGAAGTCAGTTCACGGTCATCATCAACTAACAAAATTTTATTCATTGTATTTACCTCTAGACGCAAAATACGTCATCAATTGCCGCTATTCCATGACTTTACGTACTTTTACAAGCACTGACGCTTGTTTGCAGCAGCAGGTTTAGACTGCTTTTCAATGATTCGCGATGAGCGATAAAGACTTTTAGGAGTGTGTGATGTTTAAGGCAGCTTCACTAGGTTTGGCCACGCTACTGACACTCAGTTCAGGTGTCGCTTTAGCAGAGGGTGCAAAACCGATGTCGGCGATGCCAGCAGAACATAATAGCACGATGTTGGATAAGCCTCAGGAACGCAACACCATGTTTGATGGTGTAAATCTGACGGAGCAACAACGTCAGCAAATGCGTGACCTCATGCATCAGGCGCGAAAAGATTTGCCTGATATAAATGTAGAACAGTTAGAAACGATGCACCGACTGGTTACCGCTGAAAAATTTGACCAGAAAGCTGTGCGGGCACAAGCCGAATTAATGGCTCAGGAACAGGTGGATCGCCAGGTCGAAATGGCCCGCATCCGCAACCAGATGTTTAATCTGCTGACGCCAGAGCAAAAGAACGTACTGAACCAGAAACACGAGCAGCGCATTGAACAGATGCAACAGCAGTTATCTGGCTTACAAACCCCTTCTGCCCAGAAGACGAGTAGTACCAGCAAGACCGAGTAAGATCCCTGTTTTTCCTTGCCATAGACACCATCCCTGTCTTCCCCCTCCTATATGGAGGGGTTTTTTTTCAAGGGCTTAGACTTCATTCTCTTTTAAAACAGTCACTTGTAAATAGTTGGAAGGGGCTTGAGAGTGCTCAAAACCCCTTGAGCGTGGACGTAATGTGGACGCTCTAATCAGTTTTGAAAATCAATCTCCTTAATTTTTTTCACCGCTTCCATCAGCTCATCAGGATTGTAGTTTGATGAGTCAAGCTCCTGAATCTTTCCATCCTCAAACACAATTCTCAGTTTTTTATCACGCTTAAGATATGCGCCCAAAATTGCCGCGATGGCTGCTATACCTGCCGTTGCTACAGGAACTAGGATATTCAGACAGATCAGCACAACATACAAGAAGGGATCGATTATGCCATTCAGAATGGCTATTAAATGGCTACATCGTGTTGTAACCCTTACCCTGTTACTTCTGGTCATTAGTTTCTGGTGGCTTAGTCATAGCGTAGATGATCCCGCCGGAGATAAATTGCTCCGCACCCAAAAAATCGATGACCATATGTGGTTGTACATGACTGAAAGCCAAAGTGGTGGCGCAACGGTTCCATTCCATTACAGATATTATCTGGCGGGGGAACTGAAGGGTAACAATAGTGACGTTGTTAAGTCGCTGGCGGAAGGTTTTCCGTTTATCTCAGGAAGTGGAACAATTGTTGATATCAGCACCGGTGCGAATAACCGGGTGAATGTTACCTATAGCGGAAACGTTTTGTCGTTAAGCAATGCTGCTAGCTATATCTATAACAGCCGCAGCTATACGGCTAATTTTAGCTATCAAATTAATTAAACTGTGATTCATCAAACAGGCCAGTCAGCATTCCCTGACTGGCCTTTTTGATGTAAACCGCACTTACCCTTTTTGACTCGCCCACCAGCTCAGCAGTTGCAGCGTTGAGGAGTAGTAATCGTCTTTTGGGGCCAGTTTAGGGCTTATCGCTCCCGCGTTGGCCATGGTGAAATCCCGGATAGCCAGTAAGCCCGGCGACATGTTGTAGCCCGCTTTGGTGCCGGTCATGACGTCTATCCATGCCGGTGTCGCGGTACGTGGTGACTTCTGCCACCACAGAATGAACGGTGCCAGCTGCGGGCTGCCCGGATGCGCCCAGCCGAGGTAAAGCGGGATACGCACGGCGTCATAACTGAAACGCGTTGGCCAGCGGCTTGCGGGCTTCATGCTGCCATCTGCCTGCATATCTACCCAGTCGGTCGGCAGACGAAATTCGCCAAACGTCATTTTGCTGAGCATCGCGGTGCTGCTTTCATCAAGATCTTTCCACACCTTCAGGTGGCTGTGGGCGTAAAACGCTTTCCACGCCGGGAAGATGAAGTAGGAGCCGTTAACCGTGATGTTGCTGGTCTGATTAAAACCGGTCACACCCGGCAGCATCACTTTGTAGCCTGCATAGTCAATCACGTTGTATTTGATCAGTGCCGTCTGCAATTTCTCGGACGCCTTGGTATAGCGCGCGTCATTCCACTTATCGCCCGCCAGGAGAAGTGCCCACGCTATCAGCTGATCACCGTCGGAGGCGTTATTCTTGTCGGCAACGGGCACGCTGTTATTCGGGTCGTAACGCCATGAATAGAGGCCGATGTCTTTGCGATAAAGCGTCGTGTTTGCCCACTGCCACAGTTTATCGAAAGTGGCCTGATCGTCATTAAAGACCGCCAGCAGCATGCTGAAACCCTGACCTTCAGTGTGACTGACGTTTTTATTGGCGGTATCAATAATCCGGCCATCAGGCATCAGAAAGCGGCTTTTGTAGGCTGACCAGCCCTGATCCTGCGCCATTACTGCGTGAGTGAAAAACGAGAAAACCAGACCGAACCACAGCACCAGGCCGTAGCGTCGAAATGCCAACATAAAAATTCCTTACAAACCATTTTGATAGCGGAAGACGAATGCGCCTTCCGGTGTACTTTCCTGCCAGCGCAGGGGAACGTAAGGCTGCCCGCCTTGCGCCTGCAACCATTCGGCGTACAGCCCTTCGAACAGCGAAATCAGCGCGATGCGCCACAGTTGGTCGTCTTCGCCCTGTGGCGAAACCGGCCAGGCGATATGCACCAGTGCAAGCTGCTGCTGGGTGGCTTCAATTTTCACCACGCCCCAGTCGAAACGGCTGAGAATTTGGTTGATATTATCTTCCAGTTCGCCCAGCGTGGCGCACACCGGCAGAGGATGCTGTCGCCCCAGATTACTGCCCATCAGCGTGAGAAAACGGCGGCCATCTTCGTCTTCGGCGGAGGCCAGAATACCTGAAAATAGCACCTGCACCAGACTTTGCCAGCCCGGAGTAGAGTGCCGCTGGCGGTAATATTCCTGCGCGACCTGTGTATAGTTCTGTTCTTGCATGGTTTTATTCCACCGGGATTAATTTTGGCCCATCAGATAGCGGAAGTAGACCTGCGCTTTACTTTCGTTGTAATCGCCGAAAGTATCGTAGCCAACCTGACCGCCAATCTGCATGTTCTTGTTCAGATGATAATTGCCGCCGACGCCAGCATTCCAGCCGATACCATTTTCGGTTTTACCGGAATAGTAAGCCTCGGTGCCGTAGCCCGCCGCCACCAGATCTTCCAGCTGTTTCTGCAAGTCCGGATTATTCGGGAAGTAGGCGCTCTTATCCTGAGAATAGGACTGATAACCGACGGATGCCGAGAGTTTCATATCCCAGTCGTCATACTTCTGGGTATATTCCACCGGGAAGGAGACGCTGACGTAGTTCTGCGGACTGAAGTAACCGCCCTGACCGTAGCTGTAGTAGCTGAGGTTTTTGTCGAAGTTCATGTAACCGACGTTAACCCCGGTTTTCAGCTCGCGATCGTCGTAACGGTACGGACGAACGTACAGCCCAGCGTTGGCATTGACCGACTGGTTACTCTTCACATTGTTACCGAGATAGCTGTAGTAACCGGCACCGGCGTAAAAGCCCGCGTCACCGTCATCGTAAGAAAGGTTAACGCTGCCGCCGTTTTTGGTGACCTGACCCCACTCTTTGCCGCTGTAGTTATCTTTGGTACCGACGTAGGACAAAATACTGTCGGTGATCGCGCGACGTTCTGCGGTCATGGTCAGCGTGGTGAAGTCCGTCAGTTTCGGTGCCCACTGCACGCCACCGACCAGCGAGCTCAAATCCTGCCCGAGCGGCGTACTGCCCACATCGGCTTTGTAACTGTCACCGGTCAGCGCGGCGTTGACTTCTACACCCGTGGCTTTCTGATTACCGGCATCCGGGGCGGAATAGGTGGTCGGATCGGTACCCGTGATGGTGTTATAGGCCACGCACTGCGCCGAGGCCGCGTTGGTCGAACTACAGTTTGCGCTGGAATTGGTGGAAGCCGCCGCCTGCAGTTTGGCGAAAGTGCTGTAATCGGCGATGTTCAGGCCTGCCGCTGACGCCGCCGCTGCCACATCTTTCTGTGCGGACTGCGCCTGAGCCAGCGCGCCTTGCCCAAAGCGGCTGTTGGACGTGCCGGACGGGCTGCCTGCGCTGAGGGAAACCGGCGTCACGCCGATGCTCAGGCGCGAGGTATCAAACGGCACGAAGGCGAAGGTCATCGGCGCTTTGGCTTCGGTCAGCTGACTGAGGCCGCTTTCGCCGTCACGCCCGCGAATCGACATCTCGCCCTGCGCCCAGGTCGCGGTTTTGCCTTGCAAATCGTCGAGCATGTCGTCGATCTGTTTTTCTGTCGCATTGCGCTGAGTCACGGCAGTGGGTTCTGCGGTAGCCGCAGGGATATTCCCCGGCGTGGATACCTGATCAGATACCTGCCACGGCATCACGGCGCCGTAAGAGGATTGCGTGGTCGGGCGCGACGCCGAGGTGCGCGTTGAACGGTTGATGAACGGGTTGTCGCTCAGCTGTAATCCGGCGACCTGCGCCGAACCATCTGTGCCTTCCAGCCCGATCATCTTGCCCTTCGCTGAACGCAACAGCGCCATCGCCTGCTGATGATCGCCCTGTGCCTCGGCAACGCGGGCCGCCAACAACAGGCGGTCCGGCGTGCGCGGGCCGGTCAGACCGTTCATCAGCTGCTGTGCGCGCTGCGTATCGCCCTCGCCCAGCGCAATATTGATCGCCCCGACGCGGGCATCCTGCGTCGGCGTGTCGTTGGTCATCAGGTAGTTGTATACCTGACCGGCCTGTTTATTGAGTTTGCCGGATTGATACAGCCGTGCCATCGCCAGCATCAGATCCCGGTTTTGCGGATCGGCCTGCAGGGCGACGACCAGCTTGTCGTAAGCCGCCGCGTACTGACCCTGTTCGCGTAACTGATCGGCCTGTGTGATCACAAAACCGTTGCGCAGATTGGCCAGCGCCGTTGGCGACGTGCCGGACTGGATTTCCGGATTTTGCAGGAACGCCTGCGCTTCGTTGCCAAGCCCCGCCTGATTGAGCACGGTGACCTGATCGGCGTAATCTCCGGCGTTACCTTTCACACCGTTGCGCATGTTCTGGCGCACCAGCTGTACCGCCAATGGAACCTGCCCGGTGGCGGCCAGATTTTTCGCCAGCGCACCGACGTCAGCCGGTGCGGTTGGCGGATTCTGTGCGAGTGCGCGTAAGGTGTTAGCGGCTGCTGCGCTGTTGCCTTGTTGCAGATAGTTTTCAGCATCGGCCATTTGCGCGTTGAAGTTGGCGCGCTGCGCCAGTTCACGCATACCCTGATTCTGACTACTGCGCGGAATGCGCGAAAGCAGGGCACTGGCGGTGGACCAGTTTTTGGTTTCCGATGCAAATAATGCGGCGGCATAAAGATCGGCTGATGAGGCACCCGGACGGGCAGACGGCGCCATGATCGACTGCGCCTGTGCAGTTTGCCCCTGCGATTGCAGGATACGCGCCATGTCCAGCTTCACCCAAACGTTGGACGGCTGACGTTCCCGTGCCTGTTGAAGTAAATTCAGCGCGCGCTGCGGATCGTTGTTCGCCACGGCTTGTGCGGCCTGACGGCGCAACGGCTCGATAACGTCGGCCACTTTTGGCGGATTCATTTTGGTCTGAATCCCGGCTGGCAGCGTTTTTAAAACCTGATCGGCTTCGGCCGTTTTGTTCTGCTGACGCAGTACGTAAAATAATCCGGCGCGGGCATCGGCGTTATCACCCAGCGCGCTGTATTGCTGCTCGGCACCGGGCAGATCGCCTTTGCGGCGCAGAATGTCAGCGCGCAGCAATCCGGCGGACTGACCTTTCTCCCCGCCGACCTGCGTCAGCGGCGTGACCGCGGCCAGCGCGGCGTCATAGTTGCCGGAACCGGCGGCGTCTTTAGCTTTCGCCAATTGAGCGTAGAACGCAGAATCCTGCGCCTGATTGCTCAGCTGTGCGCTGTTTGGCCCGCCCTGTGCGGCAGCTTTGCTCAGATATTGCGAGGCGGCTTCGAAATTACCACTGCGCTGCGCGATGTAACCCAGGCCGGCCAGCGCGTCGGCGTCGTTCGGATCGCCCGCCAGCACGCTTTCAAACTTGGCTTTAGCGTTGTTGACATCACCGCTGTTCAGCGCGGTAAAGCCCTGACCTTTCGCCGCGCCGCCGATATTCTTCTGGAAATAGGCCATCACACCCGTGTCATTTGGATGACGCGCCTGATAGCCCTGATACAAATCGCGATCGCTTTCCTGCGGCGCCATCCATAACAGCGCCTGACGCAGAGAGCGGTCAGCGTCGCTGTTGCTGCCCGCCATCGTGCTCAGCAACTGGATGCCGTCTCGGCGGGAAGATTCCTGATAGGTCAGCACTTTACCCAGCGCCAGACGCGCCTGCATATCATCCGGACGGGAAGCCACGCGCTGCTGCAAACCCGCAATCGCCTGCGGCTGAAGCGATTTGTCGCCAGCCATAGTCAGGTAATATTCGGTCGCCAGACTGTCGAGCGGCTGGTTGCCGTTAAAAATAGTGCGGTAGGCCGAAAGCGAACCGCTGACGTTACCCTGCGCGGCCATCTGGCGGGCAGAGGCCAGTTGCGCCGGGGGAATCGACTGCATGGCTTTGGCGCTGTTTAGCGATGCTAAGCGTGGGTCGTCCGGCGAGGCGGCAGACAGCTTTTCGCGCCACTGGTTGGCTGCGGTTTTGTCGCCGCTCTGCAACGAATACAACGACATCAGATACAGTGCCTGCGCATTGTTCGGCTCGACCAGCAGCACTTTCTGCAAGGCATCTTTTGCCAGATCATCATGGGCGCGTTCGTGCCAGTAAGCCGCCTGATCGAACAGGGCCTTCATAGCCGGATTGGTCGTATCCGCGGCAAACGTTGAGGCGCTAAAACTCACGACTCCGGCGATCCCTACCAGATAAATAGCCCTGATCACCGCCAGGGACAGTTTATGTTTTTTCATTTTCCAGCTCCGGTAATCGCCAGGTTATAGCCGGGAGTAGAGGCTACCTTCATTGTTGTTCTTTTTGTTTTAGGGCTTTTCATTTGTGGCCCAGACGTTTAGCCGCATGGCGACGCAGGACGACGAACAGGCTCAGGCCCACCACCAGCGACACCAACGTAGCGATAAGCGACAGGATCACGATGTGCGTACTGGCATACCAGAGCACCATCATGTACCACGGCATTTGTCCGGTCGGGAATTGCTGGCCGACGGAGAAGCTGCGGATGCCGTTTTCATCGGTAATGATCGCCAGATCGCCGCGTACGTTGGCGTTGATTTGTGGCAATTTCAAATCGCTGTGAATTTTCAGCAACTGTTGATCGTCAGTACCGGTGGCCACTACCACTACGTGATCGTTGGACCAGCGCGAACGGTAGCTGACAAACCCGCGCCATGCGCCGGTTGAAGACAGATAGCGGTCGGCATCCACCGGCTGGCGATACCAGTCGCCGGTCAGCCACGCCACGATGCGCTGTACTTCGGTCGGCGTTTTCACGCCCATCGAATTCGCGTTCAGACCAAACGGCGAATCAGCCAGCAACTGCTGATTAAAGGAGGAATCGTCCAGCGTGGTGACGGCCAAAATATCGCGGTCAAACAGCGGATTTCCCTGCTCGTCGCCCTTCAGACCAAAGGCAATCTGCACGTGACTCACCGGCACGCCGGTGGCTTTACCCGCGCGAGCAGTGAGGTTCAGCAAGGTGTGAATTTCACCAGCCGTCGGTTCCGGCGGCAGCAGCATCAGCGTGTCGGAGAAATCGGCCAGCTTGGAGTACGGATAAGATGCGCCAACGAAATACGACAGGTTGGGCAACTGCGCGAAATGGTAGCTCCCGCTCAGGTCGATGAAGGATTTCGGATCGATACGGCTTTTGATGTTATCGCTGGTCAGAATGCTGCATGGCGCATCTTTTTTCGGTTTGATGTCGAAATAGAACTGCAACTGGTTGTCGCCGTAAATCAGGTACGGCGCGAGCTGCATGGTGTAGCGTTCCTGACGGCTGTCACCGCCGAGGCGACGCCAGATGTTTTCCACCAGACCGACTTTGTTCACCGTCAGGCTGCGCAAGAAGTTGCTGTTGATGGAGACATTCAGACGCGAGTTATCTTCATCAATCCAGTTTTCAGTCGGGAAGCGGTAATCAATACGCACCGGAATATTGTGGCCATCCCACATGAACAAGTCCGGCGCAGCGCGGAACGCCACCTGAATGCCATCGTGATAAATGCCGTTGGAAATCAGCGAATCCGGATCTTTGCCCGCCAGTTCACCCAGTGTGACCGGGCGTGACGTGTCAATCCAGCGCGGGGCATCATACGGCTTGCTCGACGGAATGGTTTGCTGAACAACATCCAGATGATCGATGTTATTCGGCATTCCGGCGCTTATCAGCCGGTAAGCCGCCTGACGCAACTGATTGTCATCGTTGCCCAGCACCAGCAGCAGCTTGAATACCGGATTGATCGGGTTATCAATGATTTGAATCGAAGCGCCGCTGCTGGCTGGCAGCGTCAGGGAACCGATTTTGTCGCCCGGCTTGCCGAACAGGATCCCGTTCTGATCGGGCAAATCATTCAAAATAACCGGGAAGTCCACGTCGCGATAATCGGACAACATGCCGAGATAAGAAGAGACCATCGCCGCTGCGCTGACATCTCCCGGTTTCATCGACGCTGAGAAGCCCATGGTGATTTTGGACTCCTGCATTTGAAGACTGTCGAAGAACGGACGCGGGAAGTTGCCCAGATTGCGACCAATGTTCAGTTGCTGACCTTCCAGACCAATGCTGGTGGTCGGCAAAATGGTGACCCAATATTTGTCCGACTGGTCTTTTTCGCAGGTCATGGTGTTGCTGTCATGCACGCGAAAGCTCAGGTTATTGCTCGAGACCACCATCGCTGACGGGATATCCAGCTCGTAGACATCACCGCCGTTGCTGGTCTGGTTCAGCGGCAGATTGCCCAGCGGCTGACCGTTGAGCATCAGTTCCAGGGTGGTATCGCGGGCGATCAGCGCTGGAGAAATTTTAAGCGCCAGCGAGAGATGGGCATTAGTCACCACTTCATCGGCGGGCAGGGTGAAAAGAATGCCCGATTGCAACTGGCCGCCGCTGAGGGTCAGGCCGTTAGGCTGCCCCATTTCGGCAACGGTAATATTACTGGTGACTGGCTGAACCAGTGGGATCACTGGCGCGGGCAAGGTTGCGGGATCGGTCACCGGCGCGGCCGGGATTGCTGCATTGGCCGAATCGCTGTTATTGACCGGCGTGGTATCCGCCTGAGGCATATATTCTGACGGCACCGGCTGAGGCGCGACCGGCGCTGCCGGGTTCTCAGGCGCGGTTTCTTCCGGCATCGCTGGCGTAGGTGGCAGCCATGACGGTGCCGCAGGCAGACTGGTAGCCGGATCGGCCGCCGGAGCTGGGGCTTCTTCTGCATGCGTAAACGGCAGGCTGCTGAAGGTCAGCAGCAAACCGGTGGAGATTTTTCTGAGCAGGGACGCACCCGGCACAGCAGATAAATGGCGCTTGATCATCGGTTTACGTGGTCGATTCATACTGCTTCACTCTTGCTGGTGGTCTCAGCGGGGGTATTTTTGCCGCGGCGTTCTTTCCATGTGTTGTAGAACAACTCAAATACGCAGCGGATGATGCTGAGCAGCGAGCGGAAAGGATTGTCCGGCGGGTATTCTTCACCGATCCAGGCATCCGCACGGCACAGGACAACGCGCACCAGTTCTCGGCGTTTCGACAACGGCAGGTTTTCAAATTGCAGACGGATGCGCTCTTTATTGCCACTGATTTGCGTCACCGGGAAACTTTCCGCGCCCGAGGATAGCTGAATCTCCACCTCTTCGATTTCTTCTTCCAGATAACGCACGTCCGGTGTCACCAGCTGCACGCCGCCCATCGACATATCGATGGTGGTGGTGCGCAGGGAAATACCATTGGCGTAATGAATGATGGCCGGGATCGCCACATCAATACGGATGGTTTTACGCACCTGACGGGTTTCTTTCGCCACGGCAATCGCCGCCAGCAGGATCAGCACACTGAAGCTACCCCACGCCACGTTCAATGCGATCACGCTCGGATCGATGGCAAAGTAGTTGTGGAAGACCGCGCGCACCAGACCATAGCCGATACCGATAATCATCAGAATGGCGACAATCAGGTGCGGCTTGACGATGTTGAAATCAAAGAAGCCTACGTCCAGCAGGCCGCCTTTGTCGGTCACGTTAAACTTGCCGCGTTTTGGCGCGAGCAGGGTGACAATCGTCGGCAGGATCAGGTGGAACGCCATCACGGTTTCGTAGATTTCACCCCAGAATGTATAGCGGAAGCGGCCATTCATGCGGGAGTTGATGTACAGCGACATCACCAGATGCGGTAGCGCATAAGCAAAGATCAGGCTGGCGGACGAAGAGATGATGTTCAGGTTGAACAGCAGGAAGGCCAGCGGTGCGGTCAGGAACACCACGCGGGGCAGGCCGAACTGGAAGTGCAGCATGGCGTTGAGATAGCACAGGCGTTGCTGCCATTTCAGACCACGACCAAATAACGGATTATCGACGCGGAAAATCTGCGTCATGCCGCGCGCCCAACGGGTACGCTGAATGACATGCAGACCGAGACGTTCGGTCGCCAGACCGGCCGCCAGCGGGATATCCAGAAACGCAGTGTTCCAGCCACGGCGCTGCATTTTCAGCGCCGAGTGGGCGTCTTCGGTCACGGTTTCTACCGCAAAACCACCGACTTCTTCCAGCGCTACGCGGCGGATCACCGCACAGGAACCGCAGAAGAACGTTGCGTTCCAGTTATCGTTACCCTGCTGAACCGGGCCGTAGAACAGCGCGCCTTCGTTTGGCATGGTGCGGCCAGCAGAAAGGTTGCGTTCAAACGGGTCGGGTGAATAGAAATAGTGCGGCGTTTGGATCAGCGCCAGACGCGGGTCTTTCAGGAAACTGCCGACGGTTGCCTGTAAAAATGCGCGGGTGGCGACATGGTCGCAGTCGAAGACGCAAATCAGCTCGCCTTTGGTGAGTTTCATCGCGTGGTTCAGGTTACCGGCTTTCGCGTGGGCATTATTATCACGGGTGATATATCCCACGCCCGCATCGGCGGAGAACACGGCAAATTCGTCGCGCTTGCCGTCATCGAGCACGTATATTTTGATTTTGTCTTTCGGATAATCGATACATTGCGCCGCCAGAACGGTATCGCGCACCACGTCCAGACTTTCGTTATAAGACGGAATATACACATCCACAGTGGGCCACAACGTGGTGTCGTCCGGCAACGGTTCAATGGTGCGTTTCAGTGGCCAGGTGGTTTGCAAATAACCGAGTAAAAGAATAAGCCAGACGTAAAGTTCGGCGAGGAATAACCCGATCCCTAAAATGGCTTCAATGGTGGAGTTGAAATGCAGCGTTTCCGTCGCGCGCCAGTAAATATAGCGCGTCGACATCATGATGGACATGATGACCATCACCACGCTTATCCGCCGGCTTTTGCTGATGCCCAGTAAAAATAAAAGGCCAATACTTATCAGCCCGAAAATGTACTGCTTCTGGCTGTCCATTGGGGTGATGACGATAACTGCTGCCACCGGCAGCAGCAGGAGCACAAGCAGGGAAAACAAGAATTTATTCATCGCTTTGGGATCGCTGTTATCAGTGACAGTTAATAACTGCCGGTTTTAGGCGCGGCGTGTAACTCACCATCACCGACTTTAATCCCTAAAATGGCGGCGACTTTTTTGCTGATCAGCTCAATATCAAACGCGGACGCGGATACCGGACTGAAATCAATAATAGAGCGCTGCGAGGCATTGGCCTCTGGCACGCATTCATCCCTGTGGATTGTGCCTAATAATCTTTCATTCAAACGTTGTTCGAAAAATTGGGTGACGTCGCGGCTTAATGTCCGGCGGGTGTCACTTTGATTCACTACGTAATATTCCCCTTTTTTATTATTCAGGGGAGTACCAATTAATTTGTTCTTTTCCATTAACGGTAATAAAGATAATGATGCTGTATCCGCCAGCATCACCACCACGTGCAAATCCGCAATGCTTTGCACGGCTTTTAATGCCGGGCTCGGGCCGGGAGGAAAATCCGCGATAATAATTAAACCCGGATAATTTAGAACGGTATTTAATCCGCGCTGTAAAAAATGCGGATCGGTGGCTAATTGATGTTCAAACTCCAGTCGCTGATCTTCGCTCACTTCGCCATAAGGCAGAACAAAAGTGTTGGAACCGGCTTTAAGAATGAACTGGCTCCAGTCGGATTCATTGCCTGAACCGGCAACAAAACCGCGGGTATCTGATATCGGTACACCGAAATGAAGGCGCAGGGCGTTTTGCACATCAAAATCGATGACCAATACTTTGCTGCCGCTACGGGCAAGCGAGTAGGCCAGGTTGGAGGCCACCGTGGTTTTTCCTACTCCACCTTTCGGTGAACAAACGCAAACTAACGGCATGAGGCAATCATCTCTAACAAAGGTTGAAGCGGTGTGTCGCGATGCAGATACGCGCTGGCAGGCTGCGGAACCCGCTGTTTAAACATCTGTTTAAAGCGTTGTTCTGTATCCGCTGACGCCACGGGCGCCGGAGTATGCACTGGGGCTGAACGGGACACCGGTGCTGGCTGGTGAACCGGTGCGGTAGAGACCGGCGTAGCCGGTTGTGCGGCAGCGGGCGGGGCGACAGGTGACTGACGCACGGTTTCAGGCATGGCTTTTCTGAGTGAATCGAGTAAACCCGAACCGCTGTCTGGCACCACAGACTGGGCGTGTAATGACGGCGTCGAGTGAACCGGCAGGGACTGCGGCTTGAGCGCTGGCGCGGGGGTCGGATCGGCAGGCGTGGGCGGCAGTGTTTCACGCAGAGCATCGAGCAATCCAAAACCCGCCGCCGGAGGAGAAACTTCCGAAGACCGGGGCTCATCGCGCGCATGTGAGGCGTCAATGAAGGATTGAGAATGCTGCGCGTGGTGAAGTGCTTCTTGCGCCGAAGACGGCGAGAACTCATCGGCGGAAATGGACTGTGGCGTGGGCTGCGTGGAACGCCCGCTGTCTAAAGGACCGCCGGGTGTCTGGCTGGCAGAGACCTGTTTTATTAACGTCCATTGATTCATTGAACCGGTAATAGATTCGCCGGTGGATTTATCATTAAGCTCTTTATAATCAAGCTCTTTAAGGTTGGTCTTATCCATAAAACGCTTAATGTCGTCATATTTATTCATATATCCCGCCCGGTAGGATTATATTTTGTGGAGATTATCTGGACATCAATACGGCCAAGCGAGAACCGCTAACAAAGAGTGTAAAAGGTTTAATTTTTTTAACGTTTTTTTTGGGGATAAGAATATTCTCAATATATCAGTTCTTTTACAGCATAGAGCACTTTTTACAAAAATTAGGAATTGGACCATAGAAAACGATACCCCTATAACCCGCTGTCACAAAAGGTTTTTTATCTTATTGAGCTGAAATTTTCTGTTATGTGAGTTGAAACGATGGGTTTTAGTGTGATGTGCAGCACATTGATTCAATCAGAGGCATTAAACTCAGAACTTTAAAAACATTACAAAACATCGGGTTAATGCCTGGTATAGAATTTCGTCAGTAAAAACACATAAAACATTTCAGTGATAAATGTTGGCTGGCAAAGACGTTGTTTTTTATAACCAAACGCCCCTGTTTCACCTCGAAATAACACGATATAAGGTATACTGCGCACAAATACTGTTCCTGATAAGGTACACGGAGCAAAACAGGTCGGCGGTTGATGGAGAACTATGTTGCGGGTCAGGCGTTCGTTAACAATCAAACAGATGGCAGCCGTGTCGAGCGTGGCTGCGATAACTATTTGTTTTTTTATCGTCATCCAGTTGTTTCACTTTGTGCAACAACGGAGGGATGATTACGCCCAGCAACTTGAAAACATAGCACATTCTGTAAGGGAACCTTTGTCCCAGGCGGTGCTGGATGTTGATCTGAAGGAAACCCAGAACATCCTGAATACACTGCAACCGGTGGGGATCCTCAGCCGGGCGAAAGTCGTGATGCCAAATCAAATCGCCGCATTGCACACTAACTTCCCGGCGGGTCGCCCGGTCCCACCGTGGATCTCGCACGGGTTTAATCTGCCGGTGACCATTTCTGTTCCTCTATATTCCGCCGCGGCCAGCCCTAAAGATCCGAAACCGCTGGCTTATCTTGTTTTGCAGGCTGACTCCTACCGGATGTACCAGTTTATTGTCAGCGCGCTGTCGACCATGCTGACCACTTACCTGCTGCTGGCACTGATCCTGACCATTTCACTGAGCTGGGTCATCAACCGGCTCATCGTCAAACCGCTGCGTACCATCGCCCGCGAGCTGGAGTCACTGCCGGAAAGCGACGTGCCCTTTCATCAGCTGACAATGCCTTTGCTGCATGAAGATGATGAAATCGGAATGCTGGTGCGCAGTTACAACCGCAATCAGCAACAGCTACAAAAAATACAGCAACACATCAGTGACGCGCCGCCACCCGCGCAAAACTGTGTCAGTAATGAAGAACAGTTTATGGCACGGCTGCAACACCGTTTACAGTCAACCGAGCCGGAAAAAGGCTTTCATCTGTTACTGATCGGTATTGAAAGCCTGCGCGATGACGGCCATATCGATTGCCCGCTGGTGTCTTCTATCATTGAAGTGCTACCCGAGCACTGCTTACTGGCCCGTCTGAGCTATAACGAATTTGCTTTGCTGGCGGGGGATATTGTCCGACCGTTCATGGCGATGCGCCTTGCGCGACACATCATGGAACGCATTAATGCCCCGCAGGAAAGCGATGCCGGCAATATGTCCCTGCATCCGACCGGCAGTATCGGGATAGTGCAGCATACCGGCGAATTCCCGGCGACCGCGCAGCAGTTGATGGTCAATGCCCGCGCAGCGCGCGTTTCGGCTTATCAGCAGGGTAAAAATCAAATCCTGTTCTTCGAACCGGAATTAACGGAAAAAATTCAAAAGCGTCTGTTGCAGGAAAACGACATTCTGCACGCGATGGAACAAAATGATTTCACGCTGTTTATCCAGCCGCAGGTGAATATGCGCACCGGCGCGGTAGTGGGTGCTGAAGCACTGTTGCGTCGGAAAATGGCCGACGGCAGCTACGGGCTGGAAAGTGATTTCATCGTGCTGGCGGAAGAAATCGGCGTCATGAGTATGCTGGGCTACAAGATTCTTGAGCTGGGCTGCGGGTTCCTCGCAGACTGGCAGAGCCGTGGCATCACTTTACCTCTTTCGGTGAATCTGTCCGGCGTCCAGGTGCAGCAACGCAATTTCCTGCCGGAACTTCGAAGTCTGCTGAGTCGCTATAAAATCAATCCGGGGCAGCTGGTGCTGGAAATCACTGAAACTGCGCGCATTGACGATTTAGATCGCGCGCTGTTGCTGTTGGGCGAACTGCGCGCTGTGGGTGTGTCTATAGAACTGGATGATTTTGGCCTCGGATATTCAGGTCTGGAATACCTGAACCGCCTGCGTTCGCTGCCGATTGATGTCATCAAAATCGATCGCAGTTTTGTCGGCGTTCTGCCGCAGGACGACGTAATGGTCAATATTGTGGCGTCCATCGCCCGAGCGATGAGCATCCAGTTGGTGGCCGAAGGTGTCGAAACCGAAGCGCAACGCCAGTGGCTGCTTGATCAAAACATTCTCTTAGGACAGGGCTATTTATTTTCTGCGCCGCTGTCAAAAGACGTCTTCGAACAAAAGTTTTGCCCCGCTGAATAACCTGCCTTAGGGCAGGAATTCCCCTCCAGTCCGCCACTTTTCGTACTTTTTTTACTTACTCTTCGTCGGCTGAATGCTTTCAGTTCTGTTTTTTCATGACCCGTCTTTTCGGGAGGAAACAAAATATTTCCATGATGTTGTGATGGTGTTACTTTTCGGCAGTCGCCCATTATCCGTACCCCTACAAAACAGAGGGCGATACTCTCACATCAGGATGGCTAGTCATGAAAATATCGCTCTTCAAAAGCCTGTATTTCCAGGTGCTTCTGGCAATAACCCTGGGTGTCCTGCTGGGACATTTCTACCCTGACCTCGGCGCGCAAATGAAACCGTTAGGTGACGGTTTTGTTAAATTAATCAAGATGATCATCGCGCCAGTGATCTTCTGTACGGTCGTCACCGGTATCGCCGGCATGGAAAGCATGAAAGCGGTCGGACGTACGGGAGCCATCGCGCTGCTGTATTTTGAAATTGTCAGCACGCTGGCACTGATTATCGGGCTGGTGATCGTCAATATTGTCCAGCCAGGTGCCGGGATGAACGTTGACCCGGCGGCGCTGGATGCTAAAGCGGTCGCAATCTACGCCGAACAGGCACAAAGCCAGGGCATCATTCCGTTCCTGCTGGATGTTATTCCTTCCAGCGTAATCGGTGCCTTCGCCAGCGGGAATATCCTGCAGGTCTTACTGTTCGCCGTACTGTTTGGTTTTGCGCTGCATCGCCTTGGCCACAAAGGCCAGCTGATTTTCAACGTAATCGACAGTTTCTCGCAGGTCATTTTCGGCATAATTAATATGATCATGCGTCTGGCACCGCTGGGGGCATTCGGCGCGATGGCCTTCACCATTGGCAAATACGGCGTGGGTTCTCTGGTGCAGCTCGGCCAGCTGATTCTGTGCTTCTACCTGACCTGCGTGTTGTTCGTGGTAGTTGTGCTCGGGCTTATCGCGCGTTTCACCGGTTTCAGCATCTTCAAGTTTGTTAACTACATCAAAGAAGAACTGCTGATCGTACTGGGCACATCCTCTTCTGAGTCGGCGCTGCCACGTATGCTGGATAAGATGGAGCGTCTGGGCTGTAAGAAGTCGGTGGTCGGGCTGGTGATCCCAACGGGGTATTCCTTCAACCTCGACGGTACCTCGATTTACCTGACAATGGCGGCGGTCTTTATCGCGCAGGCCACCAATACCCACATGGATATCTGGCATCAGATCACCCTGATTGTGGTATTGCTGCTGTCCTCAAAAGGTGCGGCAGGCGTGACCGGCAGCGGATTCATTGTACTGGCTGCAACATTGTCGGCAGTCGGGCATTTGCCGGTAGCGGGTCTGGCGCTGATTTTGGGCATCGACCGTTTCATGTCAGAAGCTCGTGCGTTGACCAATCTTGTGGGTAACGGCGTGGCAACTATTGTGGTCGCGAAGTGGTGCGGTCAGCTCGATGAAGGCCAGCTTAAAGCGACGTTGAACGGCCAGAAAGGTCTGACGGAAGCGGAGAAGTCAGCTTCCGGGGCTTAAACCTTTCCAAATAGCGGGGGAGTTCTGCGCATAAAACCCGCTTAAGGTTCCAAAAAACGCATTTAATTGGCATCAATCCCCCCTAATATCCACCGTTTACTTGATGTAACCGGTGGATTATCTTCATAATATGCCTCTCAGACACCGCTCACTGCGGTATTTCCCAGAATATTTTCGTCGGGTGCGCGACATTGCGAAAAACCCGCGGTCTAACGAAGAGCCGTAATTTTTCGGCCTTTATTTTACGCATTCAGTTCCTGTGGGCGCGTCTTAAGACACCGGCAGGACAGCACTCTGAAAATTAGATTGTCATTACGTAGGGGTTCACATGCAGGGCACCAAAATCCGTTTACTCATTGGTGGATTGCTGCTGGCAGCAGCAGCGAGTCATGTGCAGGCAGAAACATTACAACCCGACCCGGCCTGGCAGCAGGGAAAATTAGATAACGGGTTCACCTGGCAGCTTCTGACCACACCACAACGTCCGAGCGATCGCATTGAATTACGTCTGGTGATTCGCACCGGCTCGCTGGCAGAGTCTGCCCAACAGTCTGGTTACGCCCATTTCCTGCCTCGTCTGGCATTAATGCACAGCGAAGGATTCAGCACGGCCCAGCTCCAGTCTCTTTGGCAGCAGGGTATCAATCCGCAACGGCCATTACCGCCCGCAGTCAGCTCGTATGATTTCACCCTCTATAATCTGAGCCTGCCGAACAACCGCCCGGATTTGCTGAAAGACGCGTTGAACTGGCTGGCGAACACGGCCGGGAAAATCTCGGTGACGCCCGCTTTGGTGAGCGCCGCCCGTCAGGAGTCACAGGATCCGGTGGGTTCATTGCCACAAAATACCCAGGATGCCTTCTGGCGCGCGCGTATTACCGGCTCAACGCTGGTGGGACATAACCCTGACCAGTTACCGACCAAACCAGTCAATATTGATGCCCTGATCAAGTTCTATCACCAATGGTATACGCCTGACGCGATGACATTATTCGTGGTCGGCAACGTCGATGGCCGTGCGCTGAATGAACAAATTAACCGTACCTTCTCGCCGCTGAAGGGTAGCCGTCAGACGCCGCAAACTTTGCCGACGCTCTCTGAGTTGACGACGAAATCCATGACGCTGATGGACGAAAATCTGACGCAGGATCGTTTGTCATTAATGTGGGATAGCGCGTGGCAGCCGATTCAGGACTCACAGGCGCTGGCGGCTTACTGGCGCAGTGATTTAGCCCGTGAAGCGTTGTTCTGGCATTTACAGGAAGTGCTAAAAACCACGTTCGAAAGTAAGAAAGACGCCACAACGCCTGCACCGGGATTAGGTTTTGACTGCAACGTTCAGTTCCAGCGCGCTCAGTGTGCTATCCGCATTGAAGCATCGCAGGCCAAACTGCCTGAGCTGTTTAAACGTCTTTCCGAAGAGCTACTGGTGATGCGTGACAAAGGCATTTCACAGGCAGAATTCGATGCTCTGATTGCCCAGAAAAACGATCAGCTGGGCAAACTTTTCGCCACTTACGCCCGCACCGACACCGACGTGCTGATGAGTCAGCGTCTGCGCTCACAGCAGAACGGCGTCGTGGATATTGCTCCTGAGCAGTACCAGCAGTTGCGTCAGCAGTTCCTTTCTACGCTGACCTTACCGGTGTTAAATCAGGAGCTGAAACAGCAACTGTCACGTGATCCGGCGTTAGTCGTCGCGCAACCCAAAGGTGAACCGGAGGTCAATGCCGGTGAGCTGAGAACGATATACGATAAGATTATGGCGCCGGTTGAAGTCAGCCCGGCGGGGGAAGCCGCACCAGCGGCAGCGGTGCAATAAGGGGGGCCCTTATAATGTGACCGAGAAAGTTTCGGTTTCTCAATAGCAGTTATCACATCTCTTTTTGTGCCGAAACCGAGCAGAGGGGAAAAGCTTTTCCCCTCTTCCTCCGGCGCGATTTTTGAACGCGGCCAGAGCTTTTTAGGTCACAACTTCACCCGCTCGGATCATCTTCAACGTTTCGGCATAAACTCCACCGGGATGATCGCCCCGCGATGCTGGATCACCGTGCTCGCTGTTTCGTGCCCGCGCACGGCTGCTTCTACCGCGCTTCCGCCGGTAAGCCTCACCGCGAGATAACCCGCGCTGAAAGAATCTCCGGCGGCAGTGGTATCGACGACTTTCTCTTTAGGCAGTTTCACCGCAGGCACATCATGCAGTTCGCCTTCAGCACTGGAGACAATGCAACTGTCTGCGCCGCGTTTCACGACCACTTCGCTCACGCCAAGCGCGTGCGTGCGGGCAATCACTTCCTCGTAGGGCTTCTGACCCCACAGCATATCTTCATCGTCGAGCGTCAGAAACGCGATATCGGTACAGGAAAGCATCGCGTTATACGCGGATTGTGTCTGCTCTTTGCTGGCCCACAGGCGCGGGCGATAGTTATTATCGAAAATCACTTTGCCACCACGTGACCGGCAGGCTTTCAGCAGGGTCATCAGACGGTCGCGGCTTTCATCGGTCAGGATAGCCAGACTGATGCCGCTCAGGTAAAGATAATCAAATTGTGCCAGCTTCTGGCAGATTTCTTCAGAGTGCGGGCTATCCAGCCAGTAACGCGCGGCGGCATCGTTGCGCCAGTAATAGAAGGTGCGTTCGCCGGTATCATCCGTTTCAATCACGTACAGGCCAGGCAGCTTGTTATCCAGACGCTGGGTCAGATCGGTATGAACCCCTTCCTTCTGCCACGCCTGCACCATTTCATTGCTGAAACTGTCTGTGCCGAGGGCGGTGACGTAATGCACGTTCAGCGCGTCGGGCGAAACCTGACGGGCAATATAAACAGACGTGTTCAGCGTATCACCACCAAAACCGCGGTTTAAGGCGTCGCCTTTTTGTGACAATTCGATCATGCATTCGCCGATAACGGCAATGTTTTTGCGAGTCATTTTACCTGGCCTATGTCTGAAGCATTAAAACGAAAGAGAAGAAGTGAGCGTCATTATTGCGCTCTAGTCTCTTCATAAGAATGCGGTCAGTCAATGAAATTAAAACGAGGTTTTATTTTTTACGAGGAAGATCGAAAAAAGTCGTGCAAGTGGGGTGAAAGGGGAAGCCGGGCGGCTTCCACCGGAGACAAATAGAAAAGCGCGTTATTTGCTTTCGTTACGTAACTCCGTCACCGGACGCCCGCCCAGGCCCCAGTTATCCGTGTCGATTTCATCGATGATTACCGTGGTGGTCGCCGGATTTTTCCCCAGCGTATCAACCAGTAATTGTGTCACGCCAGCGATCAGCGCTTTCTTCTGTTCGGCGGTCGCGCCATCGCGGGTGATTTTGATATTAACGTAAGGCATTTTTCTCTCCGAATCGGGACGTGCGGTTAATGACGTGTTGCAGGGCCTCCAATGTAGAGCCTGCACAATAGAACTTCCAGCGCCGGTTTACGGTTTTTTGTGCGGAAACGTCGCTTGGAAATGCGGAGTGATTAAAGTTTCTGCGCGCTGCGCCGATAGATATCTCTACAAAAGAAAGCCAGGAAATCGAACTACTTTGTCGGCACGTCATACATCGTAGTCACGGAAGACATGTTGCCGCATGTCCCTGATTAACTGACTCTTATTCATGACGGCAGAAAAATATGATAACTAAGATGATGTTGGGGCTGATTACGCCTTCTTTTACCGCTCTTGAGCGCGTAAAAGCACAGTCTTACTGGCGTCAATGTCAGAGAGTGTACCGTTTTCAGCCCATTTACCGCACAACTGGAAAATTACTGGGCATTGAATTGCTGACCGGCGTTACCCATCCAGGTGATCCGCAAAAATTTATTTCGCCTGAGCATTACTTTGTCGCGATAGCCGTGGGGAAACGTCTGCAAATCGTGCAGGAACAACTCGACCTTTTGCAGCGCTGGCAGCGGTTGTTCATCGATAACGGCCTGCTGGCGTCGATCAACGTCGACGGTCAGGTGCTGGAGATGTTGCAGTCCGAATCATCGCTACGCGCACAAATCAGCGCTATGCCTTACGTCCGGTTTGAACTGGTTGAAAGTGCCGAAAATGCGCTGAGTATCCCGCTTTCGCAAATCGAACAGTCTGATCGCCTGTGGCTGGATGATTTTGGTCAGGGTATTGCCAACTTTTCCTCCTTCACCACCTGGCATTATGAGTACATCAAAATTGCCCGTGACCTGTTTATTCTGCTGTGTCAGAGCGAAGAGGGCTCGCGCCTGTTTTACACGCTGGTAACGCTCATGAATCGCTACAGCAAAGGCGTGATTATTGAAGGCGTAGAAACCGCCGCAGAGTGGGCGATGGTGTGTAAATCTGACGCTTTAGCCGCTCAGGGATATTATCTGGCGCGCCCGGCGACGTTTGACGGCCTCGATAACCTGCCAATACATTTCGAAGGATAATGAATCACACCAAAATTTGCTCAGGCAAGTCTCAAAATGCCGGGTGAGTTGACGTGGTGTGATACATTGTCATCAACTTGATTTTGTTTGATTTATATCTGTCTTTCCCCTCCGTATGACCCCACCTTTCGCGTGCCGTTTCAGGCAAGCTATGTTGAATTCAACTATGTTTAAACTCTGGAATTCGTTAACTGTCTGAAAGGAACCCGTTTATGACGCGCACAGGTAAGGTGATCTCGTGGATTGCAGGGGTGATTATCATTCTGCTGATCGCCATCGTCATTTTCATTGCGATGTTCGACTGGAATCGCCTTAAACCCACAATCAACCAAAAAGTCAGCACTGAACTGAACCGGACGTTCGCCATCCGTGGCGATTTGGGGGTCGACTGGTCTCGTCAGAAGGATGAAGCCGGCTGGCGCGCATGGGTGCCGTGGCCACATATTCATGCCGAAGACATTGTGCTGGGTAACCCTTCCGACGTTCAGGGCGACGAGAAAGACGCGCAGATGGTGAAGCTGGCCCGCGTTGACGCCAGCATTGCGCCTCTCGCGCTGCTGCATAAAGAAGTGCTGATCCCACGTATCTGGCTGAAACAGCCTGACGCCTCGCTGGTGCGTTTAGCCAACGGTAAAAATAACTGGACGTTCAATCTCGCCAATAGCGACAAGAAAGATCCCGCGCAGCCACCGTCGGCGTGGTCATTCACGCTTAACGATATCGTCTTTGACCGCGGGCAGATTGATTATAAAGATGCTCAAATGAAAGCCGATTTCCGCGCAGTGATTGATCCGCTGGGCAAACCGCTGCCGTTCACCGAAGTCATAGGCGATAAAAAAGATGCGCCGAAAACGAAAACGCCGCCGTTCGTATTTGGCTGGAAAGTAGACGGCAAATACAATGGCGAATCGCTCTCAGGCAGCGGGAAAATCGGCGGAATGTTAGCGCTGAAAGACGCCGATGCGCTGTTCCCATTGCAGGCTGACGTGCGCTCTGGCAATACCCGCGTGGCCGTCGCCGGGACGTTACAGGATCCGATGAACCTCGGCGGTCTGGATTTACGTCTAAAATTCTCCGGCCAGACCTTGTCTGATTTGTACGGCCTGACGGGTGTCCTGTTACCGCAAACGCCACCGTATTCGACCGATGGCCATTTATCGGCGACGTTGCACGATAAAGACGGCGCGATCTACCGTTATCAAAACTTTAACGGTGAAATCGGTGACAGCGACATCCATGGTTCCCTGACCTATCAGGCCAGCAAGCCACGACCAAAACTGACCGGTGAAGTGGTGTCTAAACAGCTGCGCTTTGCCGATCTGGCGCCGCTTATCGGTGCGGATTCCAACAAAGACAAAGCCAAACGCGGTGAGACCACCCGTCAGCCAGCGGACAAAGTGTTGCCGGTGGAGAAATTTGACACGAAAAGCTGGGGCGCGATGGATGCTGACGTGAAATTCAGTGCGAAACGCATCGAGCACGGCGAATCCCTGCCGCTGAGCGACCTGAGCACGCATCTGAAACTCACTAATGGTGAAATCCTGCTCGATCCGCTGCGCTTTGGCGTCGCGGGCGGAAATCTCAATTCGACAATCCGTCTGGAAGGGGATAAATCGCCGATGCGTGCGCGTGCCGATCTGCACGCCCGTCATCTGAAGCTGAAACAGCTGCTGCCGAAAATGGAATCGATGGAGCGCAGTCTGGGCGACCTGAACGGTGATGCGACGCTGACCGGCACCGGTAATTCCGTCGCTGCGCTGCTCGGCACCAGCAACGGTGATATGAAGATTCTGATCAACGACGGTGTGATCAGCCGCAGCCTGATGGAGCTGGCAGGGCTGAACGTCGGGAATTATCTGGTCGGGAAACTGTTCGGCGATGACGAGGTGGCGATCAACTGCGCCGCCGCCAACGTGAATATCAAAAATGGTCTGGTCACGCCGCGCCTGTTCGTGTTCGATACCGAGAATGCGGTGATCACTATCACCGGCAGCACAAACATGGCGACTGAACGTCTGGATCTCACCATTGATCCGGAAAGTAAGGGGCTGCGTATCCTGACCCTGCGCTCGCCGCTGTATGTACGCGGTACCTATAAAAATCCGGATGCCGGTGTGAAACCGGGGCCGCTCATCGCCCGTGGCGCAGCAGCCGTCGCGTTAGGTGCCGTCGTCGCCCCTGCCGCCGCTCTGCTTGCGCTGATTTCTCCGAGCGATAGTGCAGAAAACCAGTGCGGCCCGATATTGCAGCAGATGAAACAGAAATAATATTCAACTCCTCCTCTGTGCAGGGGAGGAGTTTTCATCGTTAAGGCGCCGGGCTCAGCACCTTGCAGTCGTGATCCTGGATTTCTTCGGTGGAAGCGTTGTTCAGTTTCAGCAGGTCGCGTTCGCTGGCGAGCAGCAGGAAATCGCCGCCTTGCAGGCTGACCATCGCCATACCGAAGTGTCCCATCTTCTTATCAGCCTCCGGCACACCTTCGGCCAGAATGCGGAAAGCGCCTCTCTGATTCAGTTCAGCAGGGGTGACTTTACGTGCCAGATAAGTATGGCCGAGCAGCTTGTCCGGCAGTTCCTGCCAGTTATACCCCATCGCCGCGCCATCTTTGATAAGCCGGTTTTTCACCTCCGGCAACAGGCACGAAATGTGGATGTGCAGCTGGTTCTGGGAACGTCCGTATTGGGAATTGATCGCTAACGAGACATTACTGTCGTCAATCGGTTTACCGTACTTTTCCGCCATATAATGCCGTGCGGCCCAGGCCTGACTAAAGAAGTTCGGCGTGGCCGGTTCCAGCAGCGCCGGGCTTTCCATTCCGGTTATTCGCGCAGTGGGCATCAGCAAATATTGCAGCGGACCGTTCATGTCTTTCAGCACCACGAATCCCTGCTGTTCATCGACCTGCGCACAGGGCGCGGGTTTGCCGTTGCTCTGCTGATTAGGCAGGCATTTTTGGCTGATGATATTCCACAAGGCGTTGGGATTGGATTTATGAGGGCAGAAGTACCAGAGGGCGGCGGCAATCACGATAAACAGGAGCAGGACAGGCAGGACCAATCGTCGTAAGCGCATAAGAAACCTTCGCATAAGGCACCGTGCCGGGCGCGTACCGGGCACGGTGTCCAGGTCAGTTACAGTGACTGATGGGCCGTTTCTTTGGACAGCAGCAGCGCTACCAACGTCAGCGTTGCCATAAAGGCCAGATAAACGCCCACATAGAACAACCCGTAATGAGTTGCCAGCCAGGTGGCGATGTACGGCGCAACGGAAGCACCCAGTATCGAAGACACATTATAGGAGAAGGAGGCACCGGTATAGCGAACTTCCGTCGGGAACAGCTCCGGCAGCAGCGCGCCCATCGGACCAAACGTCAGCCCCATCACCATGAATCCGCACAGCAGGAACACCATCACCAGCGCCTGTGAACCTGAACCCAGAATCGCAGGGAAATTCAGCGCGAAGACAATCATCAGCAGCGTAATGCAGATCATGGTTTTGCGACGGCCAAATTTATCCGCCAGCTGGCCGGCAATCGGCACCATCACACCAAATCCGATCACGCCAATCATCAACATCAGCAGGAATTCGTTACGCGGGATCCCTAATCCGAGAGGCTGTGCCGCCGTGCCGTAGCCCAGCGAATACACGGTCATGATGTAAAACAACGTGTAGGTGGCGACCATGATGAAGGTGCCCAGCAGCGTCGCTTTTTTGTATTTGGTGAACAGGGTACCGATCGGCACTTTGACCTGTTTGCCCGCTTTCGCGATTTTGGCGAAGACCGGCGTTTCATGCAGTGAAACACGCACATAGAGGCCAACCAGCACCAGCACGGCGGAAAGCAGGAACGGCACGCGCCAGCCCCATGAAATAAACTGTTCGTCGGTCAGCAGCCATGACAGCAGCAGGAACATACCGTTGGCGAAGAAGAAGCCAATCGGTGCGCCGAGTTGTGGGAAAGAACCGTACAGCGCGCGCTTTTTCGGTGGTGCATTCTCTGTCGCCAGTAATGCTGCGCCGCCCCATTCGCCGCCGAGGCCCAGACCCTGACCAAAACGCGCCAGCGCCAGCAGCAGCGGGGCGAAAACGCCAATGGTGGCGTAAGTCGGCAGCAGGCCGATGACCACGGTGGAGACGCCCATGGTCAGCAGCGAGGCAACCAGCGTCACTTTACGTCCGACGCGGTCACCAAAGTGGCCGAACAGCGCAGAGCCGATCGGGCGCGCGATAAAGGCAATGGCGAAAGTCGCGAGTGACTGAAGCGTCGCGGCGGTCGGGTCGCCCTGCGGGAAGAAAATATGTGGAAACACAATAACGGCGGCGGTCGCGTAGATGTAAAAATCGAAGAACTCGATGGCCGTTCCGATAAGCGACGCCACGATGACTTTGCCGCGGGAGTTCTGACTCACCAGGTGCGCGTCAGCTTCTAATTCAGGAGTGATGGTGGCTTGCATAAGTGTTTCTTATTTGTAATGAGTGAGAGGGAACTAATGTAAATAAATGTATAGCGAAAAGGCATCTTAAGCAGAGCGCGGCGGCATTTCAACGCGGCAAGAAGCAGGGGAAAGGGCATTTCAGGCAGGTTTGGGCGATTGTTTTATTAACATTCTGTTTCACCCTTCATAACGTTGGCGAACAAGTAAAACACAGAGTAACTGACTGCAAAACGGTAAAATTAAAGTACCAGCCTCAGTCAGTTATTCTGGTTTTAGGGTTTATGATGATATCGGATCAGTTCTTCTCACTGCTTTTTTGCTTCATTGTCAGCATTTACGTCTGCGATATGAATTTCATCTGGCACGATGATATGGTCCTGTGTGAATTCACTGTCGTTTATCGTTGCGTCTTTCTTCTTCTGAGCGGCCCGCTCTTTGCGATCAGGCATGCGCGGATCGTCCTTGTACTGTGCGGTAGCGATCCAGGCTGCGACAAACAGCGTCAGGCGGGCGAAGAAATAGAAAAACGCCATCAGGCCGATCACCGATCCAAATGCCGCACCGGAAGGTGAGGTGGCGAGTCGCGGCAACGTCATGGTCATCACAAACTTGATGACCTCAAAGCCGATTGCCGCCAGCAGCGTACCGCGGAACAGGGCTTTTTTACGCGGCTTGTGGCGCGGCAGCATCCAGAAAATCCACAGGAATAACAGGTAATTGGCGGCAATGGAAATCACCAGCGCGATGCTGGTCATCACGGGTCTCAACCATTCGATACCGCCCAGCCCCAGCGCATCCACGATAGTTTTCTGTGCCGAACCGGCAATCGAAGTCAGCGACAGCGTGATGATCAGCGCCAGCACCAGACCGGTCAGGGAGATAAAATCACGGAAATAGCGGCGATAAATCTTCTCCTGATCTTGCGGATTACGCTCCCACACATCGCGGGACTGCGCGCGGATCGCTTCGCGCAAATTGCCCATCCAGCTGATACCGGAGTAGAGCGCAATCAGTAAGCCGGATAAACCGACCGCAGTACGCTGCTGGATAGCCGTATTCACGGTACTTTTCAGCGTGGCCGCGAGATTGGGGTCACTGATGCTGTTGACGATTTTATTGATAATTCCGGCCAGCAAATCCGGATTCGAGGCCAGCACGAAACCGACGGCGGCGAAAGACACCATCAAAATCGGAATCAGCGACAGGAACGAAAAATAGGTGATGGCCGCGCCAAACTGGCTGCCGAGGCGATCGTTGAACCGTTCGGTGGTGCGCAGCAGATGCGCTACCCATCCCCAGGATTTGACGTGCTCAACCAGACGCGAAAATCTGCCGATATTTTTATCTACCGTGTGATTGCCGGTTTTGATGTTAATCAGCGGCGTCGGTTCTTCCTGCTTTGCCGGCGCGTGTTTTGAAAGGTCTTCTTTTGAAATTAGGGGCATTGATCCATGTTGTCCTTAAAAGTGCATCCAGCCTTAAGTATAGACACCTGTGCGGCGCAGACGAGGCCATGCAGGCTTAAGCGGTCAGGCAATGAACGTTTGGGTAATTTCCGTCAGCCAGTCCATGAACACTTTCACGCGGCGTGACAGGTTCAGACGGTGCGGATAAACCAGCGTAACCGGCATCGGCGGCGCGCGAAATTGCGGCAAAATACTCACCAGCTGGCCGTTCGCCAGCGCATCCCGTGCGCCAATCAGCGGCACCTGAATAATTCCCAGCCCGGCCAGACAGGCGGCGACATAGGTTTCGGTGCTGTTGACCGTCACTGCACCCCCGCTTTTGACGCTTTTCACCTGTTTGCCGTCGAGGTATTCGAACGTGGATGTGTGGCTGCCGAGCGTTTGCTCATAATGCACCATCGCATGATGAGCCAGCTGGTCGGGGTGATCCGGCGTGCCGTAACGTTGCAGATAGCCGGGGCTGGCGCAGTTGATTACGCTCAGATGCCCAAGCGGACGGGCGATAAGCCCTGAATCTTTCAGCGTGCCGGAGCGGATGACACAGTCAAATCCTTCGCGGACCACGTCCACGCGGTGATCGGTGCTGCTCAGTTCTATTTCCAGCGCCGGATAGCGGTTCAGAAATTCCGCCAGACGCGGTAACACCAGATGCGTCGCCATACCGACTGACATATCCACCCGCAGCCGTCCGCTGACATTCGCCGGGTTCGACTGAAACATCGTCTCCAGTTCGTCCATGCTGGCCAGCAACTCCTTGCAGCGCTGATAAAACACCTGCCCGTCCTGCGTCAGATGCACGCGACGCGTTGACCGGTGCAGCAGGCGGGTGGACATCCGCGTTTCCAGCTGTTGTACCAGACGCGAGACGCTGCCCTTCGGTAATCCCAGACTTTCGGCGGCGCGGGTAAAATTACTCAGCTCGGCGACGCGCACGAAGACCTGCATTGATTGTATTTTATCCACATATTCCCCGATTGTTGTCTGAATTGAGACAGTGAAACTCATTATGGATCATTTATCACGCGTGAGTAATCCAATAGGCTGTGTTTCATCCGATGAGTAAGTGACATAACCCCAATGAGGTCTGAAATGAGTCGTAAAATCGCTATCGTGACCGGCGCAAGCCGTGGTTTAGGTAAGAATGCCGTTGAAAAGCTGGCAAAAAAGGGCGTGGATATCATTTTGACCTACCACAGCCAGCAGGATGCCGCGCAGGCCGTGGTCAAAACGGTGGAAGCGGCGGGTGGCAAAGCCGTGGCAATCAAACTCGATGCGGGGAACAGCAGCAGTTTTGATGCGTTTGTGGCTGAGGTAAAAACGCAGCTGCAAGCCGTCTGGCAGCGCGATAATTTCGATTTTCTGGTGAATAATGCCGGCGTCGGGCTTCATGCAGCATTCGCAGAGACCACCGAAGAACAGTTCGATCTGATGATGAACATCCACCTGAAAGGCCCGTTCTTCCTGACGCAAAAACTGCTGCCGCTGATGGTTGACGGTGGCCGTATCCTTAATGTATCGAGCGGGCTGGCGCGCTTTGCGCTGCCAGGATCTTCTGCTTACGCAATCATGAAAGGTGCCATAGAAGTGCTGACCCGCTATCAGGCGCGGGAGTTGGGCGCGCGGGGCATCACCGCCAACGTGCTGGCACCCGGCGCGATTGCGACAGATTTCAGCGGCGGCATGGTACGCGATAATCCGCAGGTGAATAAAATGGTGGCGGGCAACACTGCGCTGGGCCGTGTCGGATTACCGGATGATATCGGCGATATGGTGGCGTTAATGCTCAGTGATGAAGCGGGCTGGATGACCGCCCAGCGCGTCGAAGCTTCAGGCGGCATGTTTATCTGACGGCAGCGTTAATCGTGCTGGAAACGCCGGGCTTTCATATGTTGTTGTTTTTCCAGCTCGAAAATTGCCCGTTGCAGGTCGCGTTCCTGCGCGGGCGACAAGAATGGAAATTTAAAGCTCAGCCGCTGTGAGCTGATCGTTTCGCCTTTATTGCTCACTGATTTACGCGGCATCGAGCCGATATACTGCAAATCCAGTTTAAACGTGCCGAGCTCTGCCAGCTGGATAACCGAATCTTTCAGCACTTCGCCCGACGCGATTTCTGGTGGCGTGGTGCCCTCAATCTCCAGACCCAGTCCGCCCAGCGAGATGTCTCTCACACGAAAGGCAAACTCGGTGGCGTTGGATAATGTTCCGCTGCAACGGTAGTCCGGTAGCCACGGCACATTAACGCGGAAATACTCACGGCGTTGGATGAAATACAGCACGGGCGGAATATCACAGATAAACGTCGGCAGGCCGTCAAACGTCACCTGACGGACTTTACTGCATGAGAACTCAACTTTCGCCCCGGTCGGTTCCGCGACGAAGGTCAGCGATTCTGCTTCCATCGCCAGATCATTCTCGTAATCGGAACTGCCCAGATCGAATAAGAACTGGTGGCCGTCGGCGTTCACGTCCAAAATTTTACTGATAAATTGACCACGGGTGTGGGTGATCATGACCAGCGTCTGATTTTTCTTCAGGTCCCGTAAAACGGACAAAATCGCCAGCGTATTACGCTTAGCAAACGACTCTTTGGGTACTTCGCTCACCTGCCACACCTCTATATGCAGTAATCACAAAATGTTGGCGCAGCCTTTGACGTATAAAGCGCCCACTACGGTTATCGGCCACTCAGAACAAATCTTTATTGTGTTAACCCTGATATTTCCACTGGCTCAAAGTGAAATTTCGGTGTCAGTGAGCGTCTTAGAACCGCCCTGAATTATATATAGGCGATATTTCATCCCCCTGAGTATGATTTTTTACTCTCACCACAGAAATAAACCGAATAGAAAGCCGCGTTCAGGTGTTTACCTTTAAACGAACACATTTGAGCACGGTGATTATGCAAACTTCTTCTTCTGTTCCCCGCAGCCGCTACCGGGCGTCTGCTCTGGCGGCACTTTTCCACCATTACGTTCTCCGCGACGGCATTCTGCGCCGCATGTTACCGGGCCGCGCAAGTCGCCCGTAATTCATCAACGAGTACCCAACAGGACATCATCATGAAGACAAAAACTATGATTCAGGCGCTGTCAGTGGTTTGTTTGGCGGGCAATATTTTGTTGTTCAGCGCGGGCGCAAACGCGATGGGCGATAATTCAGATGCGAAGAAAACGCCGGACTGCCCGAAAGGACAAATCTACGACAGCAAAACCAAAAGTTGCATGGTGGATAAAGGCAGCATGATTTCCGATCAGGATAAAACTCAGTATGCCTATCATCTGGCGAAAACCGGGCGTTATCAGGAAGCCCTGACGGTGCTGGATACACTGAAGGATCAGAACACCAAAGAGGCGTGGAATTATCGTGGCTATGCGACCCGTAAACTTGGTCGCACAGATGAAGGCATCAGCTATTATCAGAAATCTATCGCCATCGATGCGAATTACGCCAAAGTCCGCGAATATCTCGGTGAAGCTTATATGATTAAAGGGCGTCCCGATCTCGCCAAAGCTCAGCTGGCAACTATCAAAGGCTTATGCGGTACCGGCTGCGAGGAATACCGTGATCTGAGCGCGGCCATCGACGGCCATCCGGAATCCTGAGTACGGGGAACGATAAATTTCACCGGCAGACTTACGTCACGAACTGAGCCAGTGTCTGGCCCGCCTCTGGCGCTACGCGATGGTGTTATCGCATAAGCGCGATGTGGCGGACGATCTGGTGCAATCCACCTGCGTGCGGGCGCTGGAGCGCTGCGCGCAGGTGAACGAGAGCGCCGGGGTCGATCGCTGGCTCTTTTCTATTTTGCACTCCGTATGGGTCAATGAACTCAGGGCGCAGTACGTTCGTCAGGGGCAGGGATTTGTGGATGTGAATGATCTGGATGAACCCGCAGAGACATTTACCTTTGAAGACAGGCACTGGCATACGCAGGTGATGCAGCGGGTGAAACGCCTGCCGGAAGCCCAGCGTAACGCGGTTTTCCTGGTGTATGTCGAAGGTTTCACCTATCAGGAGGCGGCAATGACGCTGTCAGTGCCGGTTGGCACCATCATGAGCCGTCTGGCGTCCGCGCGCCTGACGCTGGCAAAAAATAGCGGAATGTTATCGCGACAGGGGGATAAAAAATGACCCGTGAAAGCCTGTCTTCGCCTTTCTCCGATGAGGTGCTGGTCGCGTATCTTGATAATCAGCTGAGCGCAAAACAGCGCGCGCAGTTTGAACAACAGCTGGCGCACGACGATGTGCTCGGCGAGCGGCTGGCGCTGATGGCGCGCAGCAGTCTGCCTTTCCACGATGCTTTCGGCGCGATGTTGCAGGATGCGCCGGTAGGCAGACTTCAGGCCGCACTGGATGCTATCCCGGATGTGCCGGTCGCCGCTTCGCGCGGCATCAGCCGTCGCGCACTGCTTGCCGCATCGGTGAGTTTTCTGGCGGTCGGGCTACTCGCCGGGCGTTATTCGACCATGCTGCATGCCGATATCACCTGGCGAGATCGCGTAGCTGATTACATGTCGCTCTACACCGCCCAGACGCTGGCGGACATCAACGATTCCCCTGAACAGCAGCAGATCCAGCTATCGCGGGTGCAGAAATCGCTGGGAATTGCGTTAACACCGTCGGCGCTGAGTGTGCAGGGCGCGGCGCTGAAAAACGCCCGCATGTTGCATTACGATGAATATGATATCGCTCAGATCACCTATCTGGACGCACGTTTCGGCCCGATGGCGCTGTGTATCACCCGTAGCGAACAGCGTGACGACACCGCGCAGGAGAGTGAAATACGACAGAAAATGAACGTCGTTTACTGGCGGCAGTCCGGCTATAACTTCATGTTGATAGGCCACAGTCCGGCGGCGGTTCTGGCAGAACATGCGGCCAGCTTGCAGGCAAAACTCGCCTGAGTTTTCAGTAAATAGTTTCGTCACGGAACTAACTTATGTAATTATTTAAAGTATTAAACTATTTTTAATGCACGTAACGACAATGTTAAAATGTTTACGAAATCTCGATAATATGAGTAATCGGTAACATTTGTGTGGTTGAATTGTCGTTAGTCACCGCAGTTTTCGTTACTCCCCATTATTGTCCTTTCATACTCTGTGGAGACAATCGCTTGTTTCCCACCGCACCGGGTTGTTGATTTCGTTTATCCAGGGAAATTTGGATAGCTTTCACCTGCAAAACTAAAACTAAACATTCAGAGAAACAGACGTCATGAGAAAGATATTCGCCATGATCCTCTGCCTTAACGTGGTTGCCTTCAGTCAGTCAGCGTTCGCAGAAGATGAGAAGCCCGTCGATGTATTACTGATCGGCGGCGGCATTATGAGCGCGACGCTGGGGACGTACCTTCAGGAATTAGAACCGGACTGGTCAATCAATATGGTTGAGCGTCTGGACGGTGTTGCACTGGAAAGCTCCAACGGCTGGAACAACGCCGGTACCGGTCACTCTGCACTGGCAGAAATGAACTACACGCCGGAAAAACCGGACGGCAGCATCGATATTTCCAAAGCGGTTGAGATCAACGAATCCTTCCAGATCTCCCGCCAGTTCTGGTCTTATCAGGTAGAAAACGGAGTTCTGCACAACCCGCGTTCTTTCATCAACAGCACGCCGCACATGAGTTTTGTCTGGGGTGATGACAACATCAACTTCCTGCGTAAACGTCACGCTGCGCTGCAACAAAGCACACTGTTCCGTGGCATGGAATACTCTGAAGACCCGGCGCAAATCAAACAGTGGATCCCGCTGGTGATGGAAGGTCGTGACCCGAAACAGAAAGTCGCAGCAACGCGTATTCCAATCGGTACCGACGTGAACTTCGGCGAGATAACCCGCCAGCTGGTGGCCTCTTTGCAGAAGAAACCTAACTTCTCCCTGAGCCTTGGCCACGAAGTCCGCGAAATCAAACGTAACCCGGATAACACCTGGAACGTGACCGTTGCTGATCTGAAAAACGACGACAAAGAAAGCATCATCAAAGCCAGGTTTGTGTTTATCGGTGCGGGCGGCGCGTCCCTGACCCTGCTGCAAAAATCCGGTATTCCTGAAGCGGATAACTACGGCGGCTTCCCGGTCGGCGGTGAATTCCTGGTGACTGAGAACCCGGACGTCGTGAAACGTCATCTGGCAAAAGTGTACGGTAAAGCGTCCGTTGGCTCGCCGCCGATGTCCGTTCCGCACCTCGACACTCGTATTCTCGATGGTAAACAAGTTCTGCTGTTCGGACCGTTTGCGACCTTCTCCAGCAAGTTCCTGAAAAACGGTTCTCTGTGGGATCTGTTCGGTAGCGTCAACTTCTCCAACATCATGCCGATGACCCACGTGGGTATCGACAACTTCGATCTGGTGAAATATCTGGTCAGCCAGGTCATGCTTTCCGATGACGACCGTTTCGATGCATTGCGTGAATACTTCCCGGATGCGAAGAAAGAAGACTGGCGCCTTTGGGAAGCCGGTCAGCGCGTGCAGATCATCAAGAAAGATGAGAAAGAAGGCGGCGTACTGCGTCTGGGCACCGAAGTGGTCAGCTCGAAAGACGGCAGCATCACCGCACTCCTGGGCGCATCACCGGGCGCGTCTACCGCTGCGCCGATCATGCTGCACCTGATGGAAAAAGTGTTCAAAGACAAAGTCGCGACGCCAGAGTGGCAGGCTAAACTGAAGGAAATCATCCCTTCTTATGGCACGCAGCTGAACGGCAACGTGGCAGCAACTGAGAAAGAACTGGGCGACACCAGCCGCGTTCTGATGCTGGATAATCCTCAGCCAAAACCGGTCGAACCGGCACCGGCGGCGGATAACTCTTCAGCACCAAAGCAGGGCCAGGAGCAGAAACAAGTGGCTGACGTCGCTCTGTAATCTGAATCCGTACGCAGTTATCAGGAAGGCGCGGGAGACCGCGCCTTTCTAACAATCTTCTCCTATTACTTCCTCCCCCAAACCCGATTTAGCACGAATTGTGCGTTCTTTGTACGCGACAAATCTGTCGAAAACATCGTCATAAATCCCCGAAAACCCTGTCAGATTGCGGCCTGCGTGAAGGTCTGACTCTGTCATCTCCTCTTTTTTTGAAAGGTTAAATCCTTTTTTAAATTATGTAGTGATAATGTTATATTCGTTGCCATCATTTGAAAAAATGAAGATTCAGTAACGTTCCCGCGTGTTTTTTTGCTAATTTCTTGTTCGATTGTGATAACAGAAGTCATAACAAATCGTCGTAACAAAACAGAACTGAACATTTAGAGAAACAGACGTCATGAGAAAGATACTTGGTATGCTTCTCAACCGTGACTCACTGGGTGCCAGCGAGCCTGCGGCCGCAGAAGACGAAAAATCCGTTGATGTATTGCTGGTCGGCGGCGGAATTATGAGTGCTACGCTCGGGACTTATCTCCAGGAGCTCGAGCCGGACTGGTCGATCCATATGATCGAACGCATGGACGGCGTGGCGCAGGAAAGCTCAAACGGCTGGAATAACGCCGGGACAGGCCATTCCGCGCTGGCAGAAATGAACTATACCCCGGTTATGCAGGACGGCTCTGTCGATATCACCAAAGCCGTGGCCATCAACGAAGCCTTCCAGGTTTCCCGTCAGTTTATGGCGTATCAGGTGCAAAAAGGTGTGCTGAATAATCCGCGCTCGTTCATCAACAGCGTGCCGCACATGAGCTTCGTCTGGGGCGATGAAAATATCGATTTCCTGCGCAAACGTTTTGCTGCCCTGCAGGAAAGTACGTTGTTCCGCGGGATGGAATATTCGGAAGACCCGGAACAAATCAAACAGTGGATCCCGGCGGTGATGGATGGCCGTGATCCGGCGCAAAAAGTGGCGGCAACCCGCACCACGGCGGGCACCGACGTTAACTTCGGCGAAGTGACGCGTCAGATGGTGGAAGCCCTGCAAAAAAAATCGACTTTCACGCTGGCGAATGGTCAGGAAGTGCGCGATATCCAGCGCAATCCGGACAGAAGCTGGCGCGTGACTATTACCGATCTCAAACACAGCCACAAACACCGCGTAGTGAATGCGAAATTTGTATTCATTGGTGCCGGTGGCGCGTCGCTGACCCTGTTACAAAAATCCGGCATTCCGGAAGCGCGTGACTACGGCGGTTTCCCGGTCGGCGGTGAATTCCTGGTGACTGAAAATCAGGACGTGGTGAAACGTCATCTGGCGAAGGTGTACGGCAAAGCCGCCGTGGGCGCGCCGCCGATGTCCGTTCCGCATCTCGACACCCGTATCATCGACGGTAAACAGGTTCTGCTGTTCGGGCCGTTCGCGACCTTCTCCAGCAAATTCCTTAAAAACGGTTCCCTGTGGGATCTGTTCGGCAGCGTCAACAGCTCAAACTTACTGCCCATGACGCACGTCGGCATGGGTAACTTCGATCTGGTGAAATATCTGGTCGGGCAGGTGATGCTTAGTGATAACGATCGTCATGCTGCGCTGAAGGAATTTTTCCCACAGGCGGAGCAGAAAGACTGGAAACGCTGGGTGGCCGGGCAGCGCGTGCAGGTCATCAAAAAAGATGGCAAACACGGTGGCGTATTACGTCTGGGGACTGAAGTGGTCAGCGCGAAAGATGGCAGCATCGCCGCCTTACTGGGCGCGTCTCCGGGGGCATCCACCGCAGCGCCGATCATGATGAAGCTGCTGGAAACCGTGTTTAAAGAGAAAGCCGCCAGCCCGCAATGGCAGGCCAAATTCCGCGAGATCATCCCGTCGTATGGCACCAAACTGAACGGTAATGTGGAAGCAACCGAGAAAGAGCTGCTGGAAACCAGCCGTATTCTGCAACTCGAGATGCCTTCAATGAAGACAACGCCGGTCGCTGAGGTCGTGCAACTGCGTCCGCTCGACGCACAGGCTCAGGAAGAAACCAATCTGCCAGCGGATATCGCGCTGTAAATCCTGAACCGGGATACAAAAAAACTGCCTTTTTGAACTGCACCCCAAAAGTTGGATACCCAACTGAGTAAGGTGCAGTTTTTTTTATGCCTTTATGTTCTTCACGCGCCGGAAAGGGATTTTGCGATATTCGCATCTTTTATCCGGGCCGCTTCATTTTGCGATTCCAGTACAATTCTCGCCAGAGGAGTGTCTTCGTGATAACGCGTTTGCGCATCCAGCCCTTTAGAATATTTATTGTATTTCCACCACGCATACCCGAGGAACAGTACCAGCCCGCCGACGTTATAAAACACAATGGTCAAAATGCTGGCGCCGGTCGGGAACGTCGAGGCGATAAACCCAACGGTGAAAATCACAATCAGCGTACTGACGATGGCGATCCCCTGCATTCTCGAACCCATTTTAAAATCGCGCTTAACGTTGTCATATTTTAACCGCAGATTTAAATAGGCCAGCATAATAAATAGCGGTGGCAGCATGGATGCCGCAGCGG